>CAKZKB010000086.1 GCA_937121005.1 uncultured cyanobacterium
GAGGCTAGTTGTTGGTAAAATTCGGTCATCAAAACTGCCGTCGCGTCGTCGCTAATATACCACAAAGAGGCGACGGTACTGCGAGCCCCCGCCCGCACAGCCACTCCCGCTAACCCTAACGCTGCCCGATCGTCCCCCGCAGCCGTTCGGCACGCGCTCAACACTAACAATTCTACCGTTGCGCCGCGTGCGGTTTCCGACTGCAACAAACTTTCGAGTTCGTTAGCGTTGATGCGATCGTTCCATGTCAGTACAAAGGTATCTTCGGCGTTGGAACTAAATTCGCCGTGAGTGGCTAAGTGAACGATGGGAAATTGAGAGCGATCGAACTGTTCCTTAAAGTTCTCTTCGGTGAAGGTTTCATTTAACAGCAAATCCGCCGGAACTGCCGACACAATACGCTCGACTTCTTCGCGTACCGAAGGGAGGGCAGAAAATCCGCCCCGCGCTTCGCTTAACCCTCCAGTGAGGACGCTAAAATCAGCTTCCGCGATCGCGCGTGGCTCCAACAATTGCAATCCTGGCGTGAGCGCAATGCTATAATTTTCGACAAGAAATTGTTCCCCATCGTAGAGCGCACTCATGGGTAAATTTCGCAAGCGTCCGTCGAGAACGAACACCAACGTTTCGATATTACTCGCTTCTAAATCGGCAAGCGCCGGACGAATTAACCAATCGTAAATCTCAGAAGCTGGATCTAAGAAACTTTCGATCCGACCTCGCAGGCGCGGACTTAAAAGTGCGGTCAGTGCTTCTTCCGTAATATCGTCTACGTCTTCCGGCGTTTAGAAGGTGGTATAGTGTTGTAACGGCGCGTCGGGCAATGCCGCAATCACTTCCAAGCGATCGTCTAAAATAATGGTATAAAAGACCGCCGCACTGGGATCGACGCGATCGATCTGAGCGGGTTTGGCATCCAAACAGGCATCGCGGAAGAAATTATCGAGTTCGGCTAACTGCAAGGCTTCGATGGTTTTGCGGGCTTCGATTAAGTCTTTTTGCTCGATATTGGCTCCCGGTTGCAGCAGCAAACTCACCAACTCGCGATAAATGGGTTCGACACTTTCGCGGAAGGAAAACTGCACGTCAGAACTAATAGCCACCAAATCCGATCGCAGGTTGCCTAACGTATCGACAGCCGAAGAATAGGCCGCGATCGCCCCTTTACGATCGCCGTTTTCTTTCAGAATGCGCCCCAATTGCCACTGCCACTGATAGGCAATATCATCAGAGTTGGTGGCTTGGGCCAGTAACAGGGCTTTTTCCGTCAGTTCTCGCGCGTCCGATCGCTGTCCGTTTTTCTCGTATAGCAAACCCAAATTTCCCAAAGCGTAGGACTCGCTGCGCTTGTCGTTATAAAGGCGAGAATGTCCCACCGCAGTGGCTAAAAACTCGGCAATGTCGGACGTAGAGGCAAGATTTTCGCCACCGCGATCGCGCAATTTAATTAAACTTTGGGCGAAATTGATGCGGGCGTAGGTGGCATTTTGGCTGGGAGGTAACGCCGCAATATCGCTGCGAATGCGATCGGCTAGCTGGCGGGCTGCATCGAAGTTTTCTTCCTCGATCGTCACTTGCAATTGATTTAACCGCGCTTGGGCGATGGTTTGCGGGGATCCAGAGGTAGCCGCCGCCCGTTCGTAAAAAGCGATCGCCCCTTCGGGATCGCGCTGCAACCGGGCTGTATTTCCCAACGCGATCGCCGTTGCGGCCACCACTTCCCGCGCTCCAGCTTGTTCGGCGATCGTCAAACTTTGTTCTAAAATGGCTTGGGACTCGTCTGTGCGCCCCACAACCCGCAAGGCTTCCCCCAAACTTTGCAGGGCGCGGGCTTTGAGCAAAATATCCGGTTCCAACTCCAACTCGTCGCGCACCTCGGATAAAATATCGATGGCGCGGGCGTACAACCCCATCGATTGTAGGGCGCGGGCGGTACTGACGCGCGTTCGGGTTGCCCCCAACGGATCCCCCGCCGCCGTATAGATCTCGGCCGCCCGATCCCAGGCCGCGATCGCCGCTTGAGGGTGGCCGCTGTCGAGTTCTAGTTGTCCTTCGAGTTCCAAGGCCCGGACGAAGGCCCGATCGCGGACTCCGGGATCCTCAATAGTGACGATCAGATCTTGACTCTCTTCTAAAATATTGCGGGCGCGATCGACTTCTCCCAACCCTTGATACACCAGGGCCAGGTTTCGCAAAACAATGGCGCGATCGACTGCATTTCCCTGTTGTTGGTAGGCGCGATCGAGGTTTTCTAGAGTAGCGATCGCAGTTTGAAAGTCGCCCCGTTCGTAGGCCTCGCGGGCCTGGCGTTCTAGTCCGTCGCTGTTTTGGGCGATGGTCACGGGGGGACTCAATTCCCAGTCGGCGGTGACAGCCGCTTCGGCCGCTAACGGAACGGCGAAACCCAACCAGCAGGCAACCAGCAGCGAGGCGCTTTTCATGGCAAGTAGCAAGAGCGATCGTCGCTATTATAGCTGTAATCGATCGCGGTTGGGCGATCGCCGCCCTGGGGTTACGGTATTTATAGGGATTCTTTAGGTTCTAGGGGGATCGATCGGCGACCAGTTTCCAGTGACCAGTGACCAGTTTGAAGAGGGGGGGGTGGGGGTTTGGGGGATTAGGGGTTTGGGGAGAATACCACTTCGTACCTCGTACCTCATACCTCACACCTCGTACCTCATACCTCATACCTCATACCTCGCACCTAATCCCTTTGGTCAGTGGAGGACTTTCTTGCTGTTCCTTTCAGACGACGATCGAGTAGAGCGTATTCGGTGACGGTGAGACACCTGCTGTTCGGGGTCGATACCATCAAAAGTAGGCGGGATCCAAGCCCGGACGACTAATAACCCTCCCAGAACGATAAGAAAAGAGCAAGCCGCCATGACCTGTACCCATGGGGTTTCCAAAATGCCTCGGACAATGATTTCCCGCAGTACCGAGACGATCGAGACCTCCACAGCGACTCCAATTGAAACGCGATGTTCTTGCAAATAAATGATCAGCAATCGGAACAATTCGACCAGAATTAGCAAGAACAAAATATCGGAAGTGACCCGAGGAAAGTTCAACGGGGGCAACAGCGACAGAAACATCTCTCGCAATTGCATCACCATGAAGCTAAACAGGCCAATACACAATGAAATTACAATTAAGTCTTGCACCAGTTCCAGAAAACGAACGATGTGGGAGCCATTA
>CAKZKB010000087.1 GCA_937121005.1 uncultured cyanobacterium
GCGAGAAACCGGGTTTCTACACCCGTTTAGCCTAGCATACCTGAATCCTTACGTTCAAGCCTCTGGACTTTAGCCAGAGGTCTTAATTTTGAATTCTGAATTTTGAATTGGAGCGAAGCGACTTGACAAGCGCGATCGCCGTTTTTTCTTCAGCTTATAGGGAAACTGTCGAAAAAAAGGGCAGAACTGCCTCCAGTTCGGCGGTTCGGCGATCGCAAAATGTTAGGATGAAACGACCCTACCCCAGGAACAGGGGTTTGGGGTGAGGGTAATTCTTCACTCGTCGAACTCGCGTTAGTTCAAAACATCCACCTGCACCGGAGCCGTACCGCTATAGTACATCCCGATGGACGTGGCTGCTGCTGCCGACAGGTCGATAATCCGACCGCCAACGAAGGGGCCGCGATCGTTAATCCGCACGACAACCGATAGACCCGTATTCAGGTTGGTGACTCGCACTCGCGTTCCAAAGGGAAGCGTGCGGTGGGCGGCGGTGAGGGCGTTTTGGTCGTAAATTTCACCGTTGGCGGTGAGGTTGCCATGGAAACCAGGGCCGTACCAAGAGGCCCAGCCGTCTTCCCGCGTCGCCGCCAAAGACAGTTGGTAGATTTCTTCGACGGGGGGTTCTTTTTTGGCGATCGACTCTCCCGAGTTGTCGATAACCGTCGCGTCGTCGGTGCCGACTTCGCTGAAGTCGATCCCGCTAACCAAACTCAAAACGTCCGGAACGCTGTCGGTG
Organism: uncultured cyanobacterium; assembly: GCA_937121005.1. Lineage (GTDB taxonomy): Bacteria > Cyanobacteriota > Cyanobacteriia > Cyanobacteriales > Geitlerinemataceae > CAKZKB01. The sequence goes on from CAKZKB010000087.1 coordinate 740, forward strand.
TCCTCGGGAAGGGGAGAACGTGCGGACAGATCGACCATCGGTTTTTTGCTAGCGCGACGGATGGGGATCGCTGCGGTTTCGGTGGCGACGATTTGCGCCGCTTCCCGAAACGCTGCCAAGGATGGAGCTTTTTTATCGGCTCGATTGGTTTTCACCACTGCGATCGCGTCAGACATCTCGACGATCGCGTTGGTTTCAGCTTCGGTGGCGACGCTGGCGGGAACTACTCCCGCGATCGCGGCCGCGGCTGTAAAACTGGCGAGCAGTTTGTGCTTCATCATAGGTTTGATAACGTACCTTTTGACTAGACGAACGTGCGGTAGAGCCGAGTCACGCAGACTCGCTTCCCCTAATGGGATCGAGAACGAGTCGGCTGCAACCAACTCGGAGTCGTTTCGGATTCGTGTTGTCGATTTAGACACTCGCAACAGGCTAACACGAACAATTGGGAATGGGAACCGATTTTCGCAGCAAAATGTATAAAAATTTAACAAAACTTCATATTTACCCCCCGTTGTGCGGTGGGGCCGATTCGTTTTAAACTGGACGGGAACCGATCGAGGCGATCGTCCATGACCACAGAAGCACTTATCGCCGCCGTCGATAGCGCTGACTCGCCCGCCGCCTTAGTGGAAGCAGTGGCGGCCCTGTCGGCTGCACGCACGGAAGCGGCGATCCCGACGCTGATCCGCGTTTTGGGGTTCAACAACCCCGGTGCGGCGGTGGCGGCGGTGCGCGGGTTGGTACAGTTGGGCGACGTGGCGGTAATGCCGTTACTCGATCGCCTCGACGGGTACAATTATGGAGCGCGGGCCTGGGCCATTCGCGCCCTGGCCGAGATTGGCGATCCGCGATCGCTCGAGGTACTGGTGGCGGCGGCGGCCGATTTTTCCCTCAGCGTCCGGCGGGCCGCGGTGCGCGGGTTGGGGTTTATCGAGTGGGACAAGTTGCCCCCCGAAGCGATGGCCGCGGCCAAGGGGCGATCGCGACAAACCCTACTGGCGGCGTGCGACGATCCCGAGTGGGTGGTGCGCTACGCCGCGATCGTCGCCCTAGAAAAATTGGGGAAAGATGTTACTTTAGATGGCATTCGATCGCGCTTAGAAACCCTAGCCACCACAGACGACACCCTAGCCGTTCGCGCCCGCGCCCAAGTTGCTTTAGATTAGGTTTATCTCTTACCTAAGCTCACTGGGAACAGTAGGGATGAACCGCACCTTGGCGACATAAATAGGCTAGCTGATTGGGGGCGAGATTGCGCGATCGCGAAAAATTTGCCCCTTCAATTCCCGCACCGGACGATCGCGCTGCTAACCCCTTCCCTTCCGATTCTGGGGGATCGAATTCGGCTCCGCGAAAATCCGCATCTGCTAATTCGGCCCCCTGTAAATTGGCCCAACTCAACTTTGCCCCGCGAAAATTGGCGTTCCGCAAGCGAGCGTTTTGTAAGTTTGCCCCTTGTAAATTCGCTCCCGAAAAATCGGCATTCTCTAAATTTGCCCCCGACAAATCCGCATCGCTCAAATCCGCTTCTTGCCAAACCGAAAACGTCAAATCCGCATCCCGAAAGCGCGTGCCACTGGCATTGACGCGCCCCGATCGCGCCTCTCTCAGATTGGCATTGCTGAAATCCGCCGCACTGAGATCGGCTCCCGTGATACTGGCTCCCAAAACATTTGCGCCTTGCAAGTTGGCTCCCGCCAAGCGAGCGTTACTGGCATTGGTTCCCAGTAAATTCGCTCCCACGAGATAGGACTGTTCCAAATTCGATCGCATTAAATTACTGCGGCTCAAATCCGTTGCCCCTAAAAGCGATCGCTCGAAATTGGTATCTTTAAGATCGGCTCCAGCCAGATCGGAAACGCGATCGTCAAACGTCCCGAAGCGGCCATCATCTCCCGCCGCCGCGAATTTTGTGCCCGCAAAACTGGCCCCGGTCAAAGTTGCGCCGCGAAACTGCACTCCCGCCACGTCAACGCCATCGAGAATCAGCGTAAAGGGTCGATCGTCGCTGGATTTTCCTAAATCAGTGCGACCCAAATCGACATCGGCGATGCTGGAACTGTAGAGGTTGAGGAGTTTGGCGATCGTCCTTTGGGTGGCCCGCAAGCGCTGTTGCAACTCCTGACGCATGGCGGGATCCCCGGTTTCCCCCAGGGACTCGAGATCGTTTTTTAACCCTTGGTTGGCCCGGCGCAAGTCCGTCAGCGCCTCCGGGCCGCTACTCACGAGGGCCTGTTCGATCGCCCCGAGCAAGTCGCGATCGCGTTCTTGTCCCAACAAGTCTACCAGCAAGGGAATGGCGCGGCGATCGTCGAGGGTTCCCAAGGCCAAAATCGCGCTACGGCGTTCGTCCGCTTCTCCCGGTGCGGGGGGGGACAGCTTCCCGGCCAGGGTTAAAAAGACTTCGTTATCTTGTTGCTGAAACTCGCGCCAGTTGGCTTGTTTTTGGATGTAAATTTGGGTTCCGACAAACGCGCTCAAAACGGCGGCCAGTGTACCTAGAGAGGCGATCAGCAGCGTGGTTCCGGGGTGGCGGCGCACCCATCCCCAAACCCCTCCCGGTTCGGTTGTTGGCGGTTCGGGACTGAGAACGATGGCCGCGATCGCCGCATCTTCGGCCGCTTCGTCAAAGGTGACAGTCGGGGGTCGATCGTGGCGCGTGGTGGGGGAAACGGCCCCATCGAGGACGTAGGTTTTGGCCAGGCGATCGTGCAGGGTGCGACCCTGGGGATGAAACCAACCGGAACCTCCATCGGCGGCCAGCAGGGCGATAATGGCAGTGGTGAGGATGTCCAAACTGGGGAACGCGCCGCTAAACCGCCACACTAGGTAGGCGATCGCGATCGCAATTCCCCAGCGATCGACCAGTTCGCGGACAACGGCCCGAGGTACGCCGGGAGGCGATCCGGTGGCGGTGACGACTTGTACCCCCAGTCCCCGTTTGGCGGCGGTTTGCCCGGTTTTACCCAGATCGTAGAGTTGCCAGACCGCTACGCCGACGGGGAGAATCAAAGCTAGCGATCGCAGTAAGTTGGTCAGGGGGGCGACCGATCGCGGTTGGGGGACGGGACGGGCCAGCACGCGGGCGATCGCGGTTTCGGTCTCGACTAATATCGGGTTGAGGGGGACGCTGTGACGAGAAATGGCATTGGCGGCGCTTCCCATGGCGTAGGGCACCCAACCACTGGCGGCGACGAGGGCAATTTCTATGGCAAATGCGGCCCCCCGCCGTACCCAGAGGGGCGATCGGCGGATGCGATGTCGCACGGTGTCGGTTAGCGGTTGGTTCATCGAGGGCGCGATCGCAGCGTTTCGTATTCTGGATCTTATAACACTTTTGCAACCACAGATGAATCGTGCAACCACAGATGAATCGTGCAACCACAGATGAATAGGATATACACAGATAGTTTTTCGGTGACAGCCCTACTGCAAACAGGATGAATTTGGATTGCCACCACAGATGAAGTCAGATACACGCAGATTGTTTTCCGGTTAACGCGATCGGTTTAACCCGATGGATTCAGATAAGGCGCGATCGGTTTTAATTTCTAATTTCTAATTTCTAATTTTTAATTCTTTAGCTGTTTCCGTCCCTGATAGGGATGTGGATAAAAAAAGTGGTTTTTCTTCCCGGAGGTTGGAAAACTGGCATCGGGTTTCCGTCCCTGAAAGGGATGTGGATAAAAAAAGATTTAATGCCCTTAAGAAAGAAGCAGAGTTTGAGAGTTTCCGTCCCTGAAAGGGATGTGGATAAAAAAAGTATTGTTGCTTTCTTAGCTGATAAATATTTATTAGATCACGTTTCCGTCCCTGAAAGGGATGTGGATAAAAAAAGTGTAATGGCTCTCCATTACATGAGGATGTTGAAGTAGAATAGTTTCCGTCCCTGAAAGGGATGTGGATAAAAAAAGATTTCGGAAAAAACAATAGCCCTACTGCCCAAAAGGCAGGAGGTTTCCGTCCCTGAAAGGGATGTGGATAAAAAAAGAGCGGGGGCTGAAACCCTCTCCTGGCCTGGGCTGAGAAAGAGATTTTCGCGGGATAGCATTTTTGTCAGTACAACTGCATTACAGTCGGTCTAAAATAGAGGGTCAAAAATCCCCAAAACCCGCTCGTAGAGAGAGGTTTGTAGGGGTCAACGACAGAATGAGGGTTTCAGCCGTTGACCCTATCCCGCGAATAGAAAAAGTTTGACAAGCAAGCACACTTGTGGTATGCAAGCGCGAATCGCGTTCCATCTCTACAGTGGCGAGATGTCAGAAACAGCGCGAGTCGCATCGAGTATTCAGTTATCAAGGTTCTGTTGGCGCAAGTGCCAGTTTTGGCAAGATCCCCCCTAGCCCCCCTTCACAAGGGGGGAACAGCTTTTAACCCCGCAGTCCAATTTTTAAGAAAGAACTGTTTGGCATCAACCAGTCTCCCCCTTATTAAGGGGGACGGAAGGGGGATCTTCCCGTATTTTTGAACGAATCCCGCAAACCAAAAGTTTGCCGAACGTGCGGATAGACCGCGTTTAACTCCTGTGGAGTATGAGCAAGAAAAAAGATATGTCTGTAGGATAGGAACGATCGCGCTTGGATGTCAACCCCCAAAACATTAAGAAATACGATCGTCGATCGTTGGTCGTTGATGCGTTGTTGCGTTGACCAAGGCGATCGTATAGGCAAGCAACCGGACTTCGTTGTTCGTTCCCGAGTCTTGGTAGAATGAAACCGGCCTACCCGCTCTCTCCATCATGGTTACACCCCTGTTAGTTCTGGCTTCTGCTTCGCCAGCCCGCCGTCAGGTCTTGCAAAGTGCCGGGATCGATCCCATTGTTTGCCCCAGCGACATCGACGAGTCGCAAGTCCAACTCACCAACCCGGTGGCGTTGGTACAAACTCTGGCACAATTGAAGGCCGAAAGCGTGGCCCGTGCGGTGCGCGAAGGCGACTTACCCACTGCGTCCCTACAAGATAATCCCACCGAATCCCTGACGATCGTCGGTTGCGACTCCGTACTGCAAGTGGGAGACGAGATTTTTGGCAAACCGGCCGACCCAGAAGAGGCGATCGCCTGCTGGAAGAAAATGCGCGGTCGTTGGGGCGACCTGCACACGGGCCACGCCGTTATCGACCTGGCCCGCAACACCACCCTCGTCAACTGCCAAATTACCCGCGTCCACTTTGCTTCCCTCAACGACAGCCAAATTGAAGCCTACGTGGCCACTGGGGAACCGTTACGCTGTGCCGGGGCCTTCGCCATTGACGGCAAGGGGGGCCTGTTCGTGGAAAAAATAGAAGGTTGCCATACCAATGTTATCGGTTTGAGTTTGCCTCTGCTGCGGGAAATGCTGGCCGAGTTGGGGTACGAACCGACATCGTTTTGGTCTCCGGCGACGATGGAGTTGACCCCAGAGGAAGTGGCGGCTGCCCCTGCGTCTACGCCAACGCCAGAAACCGTACCGACGGCGACCAGTGGAATGTTGCTGCCGTAACCCTGACGGCCGGGCGATCGCAGCCGATCCGCTTAGCAAATTGCAACATTTGATGCAATTTTTTTCTGTCCTTGTTCTACAATACGTTAACGAATATGAAGATAGGTACAAATTCTTAACCCGAACCCTGATGTCTACTGCCTTATCGACTCGTCCCGAGAAAACCGCCCGCCCCGGTGCATCCGTACAAACCATCTACCGCCCCGACCAGCAGGTGAAGTACCTGCACTTACAGGCTGAGATCGATACCCTGATGCTAGAACTGCAAGCCCGCAAGCAGCAGCAACTCACGGCGGCGCGATCGTAGACTCGAGATCGAGCCCTACAATATCAGCAGAACGCATCGTTAGAGTCTGTCGATGAATCCTGCTGTCCCGTCCCGCATCGTCTCCCCCGCCCCGACAACGGGAGGCGATTTTGCCATTACGTTTGCGCCCCTGTGTTTGCCAACGGTTTACAATTTGGCTGACGATGGGGCTAATGGGGCGATCGTCCTGATGAGCGGCACGGTACGCAATAAAACAGACGATCGTCCCGTCCTCTATCTGGAGTATCAGGCCTACGAACCCATGGCGGTGCAGGTTTTTAAGGCGATCGCGGCCGATATTCGCCGCCAGTGGCCCGATACCAACCGCGTTGTCATCCACCATCGTACCGGCCGCCTCACCATTGGCGAAATTAGCGTCCTGGTGGCGGTGGGATGTCCCCATCGCGGGGAGGCGTTTGCTGCTTGTCGCTACGCGATCGATACTCTCAAGCATAACGCACCCATTTGGAAAAAGGAACATTTTGCCGATGGGGCCAGCGAGTGGGTGAGTATTGGCGCGTGCGAGATGGAGTCCGATCGAGGAAACATTTAAATGTGGCAACCCATTGAAGATTTACCTGCCAACTGGCAGAATTTGGCTAACTCGGAGTTGCCACCTCTGGTCACGGTTTGGAACGAACAATATGATATGCTGGCAAGGCATCACCACTAAATCGCCCTGTTTTTTGCATCCATGTATTACAACGCTCAGCCGCCTTATTTTTTGGTCGTCGCCGGTTTGTTTATTGGTATCACCTGCGGTCTCGCCTTTAAAGCCACTTTAGAACAATCGGTGCAAGCCTGGTCGAAAACGCGATCGAGTCGCTTAATTGCGGCGATGCGCGGCTTTCAATTGTTTGTGCCGTTTCTCGGCATCGGTATCGGGATTTGCATATTTTTGTCGGCGGGTTTATCTATTTTTGGCATCCCCAATTGGTTTGCTTGCGGCTTCTCTTTCCCGACAACGGCTCTAACTTTGGGGTTGCTGTGGTTGCAGTTGGGACGTTTGTTGGAACAGTTGGAACGAGGGGGATCGAAGGCACTAGATCTCGATTCTCTATTTTAACACCTTTGTCTTCGCTTTATAGCATTTTCCGAAAATGGAATTGCCCTGACGTTAAACTAAATCGGGAAACACTTCTCGCACCGCAGGGTGAACGATTTTCCCGTCGCGAACGTTGACTCCGCCCGCTAAGGGACGATCGCCCTCCAGCGCCGCTAAGCCTTTGTCTGCCAGTTTCACCACGTAGGGTAGGGTACTGTTGTTGAGGGCTTGGGTGGAGGTTCGCGGTACGGCTCCGGGCATATTGGGTACGCCGTAGTGTAACACCCCTTCTTCGATGTAGGTGGGTTGACTGTGGGAGGTGACGCGCAGGGTTTCCACGCAACCGCCCTGATCCACTGCGACATCGACGATGACTGCGCCGGGGGGCATTTGCGCCACCAGGGAACGGGGGACTAAGGTAGGGGCGCGGCGGCCGAGGACTAACACCGCCCCCACTACTAAGTCGGCTTGGGGGACGACGGCTTCGATCTGGGCGGGGCTGCTGTAGAGGAGTTCGACGCGGGAACCGAACAGGGTTTCGAGGTAGGAGAGGCGATCGACATCGATATCGAGAATTTGCACTTGGGCCCCCATACCAACGGCGATCCGGGCCGCTTCCGTACCGACTACGCCGCCGCCGAGAATGACGACGCGACCGGGGGGCACGCCGGGAATGCCGCCCAAAAGGACACCGCGCCCGCCAGACGATCGCTCTAAAAAGCGGGCCCCCACCTGCACGGACAAGCGTCCGGCGATGACACTCATGGGGGCCAGGAGGGGGAGTTTTCCGTTGTCGAGTCGGACGGTTTCGTAGGCGATCGCGCAGGTTTTACTTTGGATCAGGCGTTCGGTGAGGGCACGATCGGCGGCTAAATGCAGGTAGGTAAACAGGATTTGACCGTCGGTTAAAAAGTTGTATTCGCTGGCGAGGGGTTCTTTAACTTTGACGACCAATTCTCGATTCCAAGCGGATCGGGCATTGGGGACGATCGTCGCGCCAGCATTTTGATATTCTTCGTCGCTGAAACCGGCCCCTTCTCCAGCCCCGGTTTCGATAAAAATCTGATGGCCGCGATCGTGGAGCGATCGCACGCTAAACGGACTCAATCCGACGCGAAATTCCCGGTCTTTAATTTCTTTTGGAACGCCAATTTCCATTATTTTACCTCAGTTAGATAGATGCGGGAGTGAGTTGATGACAGTACCAAGCCAGAAAGGGTCGATCGCGATCGGATTTGATACGGTTAATACCATTTCCAATATTGGTGCAACAGTAGGGGCGATTCGCGAATCGCCCCTACAAAGCGCGATCCAATCTGATGCACCTGGGATCGGGCGAGGCATTTACAATATTGTTCGTTGAAAAATCGCTTCAATTTCTCGGGCAATTTCCATCTGACGCGATCGCAGATTGTCTCCAGTTAGCGATACCGTGACGTGACCCAACTTTCGCCCTGGATAGGACTGAGACTTGCCATACCAACGGACGATCGCCCCTTCGATCGCTTCAATTTCCTGTCGTTTTTGGGCGTAGTCGCGGGTTGCAGTTTCGTAACCGAGTAAATTGACCATTACGGCTCCATCAGATTTTAACGCAGTATTGCCTAACGGTAAATTGCAGACGGCTCGCAGATGTTGGGCAAATTGAGAGGTTTCGCAAGCATCGAGAGAAAAATGCCCGGAGTTGTGGGTGCGGGGGGCGATTTCGTTAACCAGAAGTTGCCCGTTTTGGGTCAGAAAAAGTTCGATACCCATCACGCCTGTATATTGCAATTCGTTTAGGAGTTTGCAGGCGATCGCTTCGCATTCGGCAACAATTTTATCATCTATTGGGGCGGGAACCAAAACCCGACGACAGACTTGTTCTTCCTGTTGGGTTTCGACAATGGGATAGATGGCAATTTCGCCGTCATTATTTCTGGCTGCGATAACCGCTAACTCGCCATCGAAGGGGATAAAATCTTCGAGCAATACGGGCGGATAGCCCCAAGTTTCCCAGGTCGATCGCAGGCTTTCGGCATCTTTTAAGATAACAGTTCCGCGCCCGTCGTAACCATGTCGCCGCGACTTCATGACGATGGGGAATTGTACCTCTTGGTTTTCCAGTTGCGCGAGGCTTTCAACTTCGATAAACTGAGGAACGGGCAAACCGAGTTTCTGGAAATAGAGGCGTTGGTGATACTTATCGAGGATGGGTTCGAGACTGTCTAAACTGGGGCGAAATAACACACCGCGATCGCGCAATTTCGACAGCTTCCCTAGATCGACGAACTCGTTTTCAAAGGTGATAACATCGACGCGATCGCTCAATGTTTGCGTGGCTTCGATATCGTCGAGGGGGGCAAAAATAGCATCGCACAGTTCGGCGGCGGGATCGCGATCGCTCGGCGTTTGTACGACCAATTCTACACCCAATGATGGCGCTTCCATGGCCATCATCCAGGCCAGTTGACCGCCGCCTATGACTCCGACTCGTTGCAACTGAGACATCGTTTAGATAGACTTAAAATCTGCGAAGCGCCTGCTACGGACACAATAAAGAATCGCGGGTGCTGACTCCGGTTTTGGGGTTAGTTCCCGTCGCCATTTCGCAAAGTTCCTTAGTTTGAGCGCGATCGAGAATGGCTCCTGTAAAGTCGGCTCCTTTAATATTTGCCCCTTTAAATAAAGTGCCGAGTAAAATACTTTCTACCCATACTGTATCGGTGAGATCGGCTCCGCGTAAATCGGTTCCGTCTACCACTGCATAAGAAAGATCGGCTCCTTGTAAATTGGCATTTTCCATTAGGGAAACGCTAAACACCGCACCGCGTAAATCGGCTTTGCTAAAATTACTCTCAGCGAGGTTACAATTGGCAAATTCGGCGGTGGGGAGTACCTGCTCGGAAAAATCTTTACCGACTAAATATTCGTTGCTGTAAGAAACGGGGGGTTTGTAGGCTCCCATTTGCGCGTTGGCGGGAAACGTCCACCCCCAAGCGAGAGCGATGGCAAATAAAAATGTAACAATTTGTCGTAACACGATCGGGGAATACCTCCAAATTGAGCGTTAGACGCGATCGCGAGATGCCGTCGCGATCGGCCGACTTTTACAATTATCCCACAACATTCGCCCTCGATCGCATTTAATTTTAACGTAAATTCGATACGCTGTCTTGACATCCCTTTCTCGTTAATGGTAGTATTATCACAGATCTTGTTTGGCAATGGGAGCATCTTGCTCCCGAACTGTCAGAAATCTCTTAGGTTGGGTATCATCCCTCTACCCAAGGCCATCGATGCTACACCTTAAGTATTTAGGTGGTACAGAGAAACCCGGTTTCTGAAGGGAAAAACTCGAATTTTGTCTGGCTATAAGCAAGAAACCGGGTTTCTACACCCGTTTAGCCTAGCATACCTGAATGCTTACGCTACACCTATACCGAGCGCTAATTTGCTACGCAATTCTACCATCTGATACACCTGGGCGGGCGAAGCATTCGCCCTGTTTAATTATCGGTAGAATCGTTCGTTAACGGGTGCGAATGCTTAGCGCCTACAAATGCCGTTGTTCGTTGTTCGTTGGTGCGTTGATTTTACAGATCGTAAGGATTATCCGGTTCGGGAACCTCTTCGATCGCGCTAGCTTGAATCACCAATTGGCGCTTACCCGAAAAGGTTTCGGTGATCATTTCTCCGCGTACTTGAAACCAGGTATCGGCAGGGTAAGCGCTACGGTTTT
>CAKZKB010000088.1 GCA_937121005.1 uncultured cyanobacterium
GGGACGTTTTCTGGGGCCCGCAACCGATGCAAACAGTGGGGACAGCGCGACGGCGGATACCATAGCGACAGTCCCGCAGGTACGCGGTAGACGACTACATTGAGGAAGCTACCAATGGCTGCACCGAGAAGGAATATCAGCGCGATCGGAATGAGGGCGATCGGATCCATGTTGAGGTATTAGGTTTTAGGTTTTAGGTGTTAGGGTTTATTGTAGGGGCGAACGGCGTTCGCCCTTGAGTCAGAGATTTCGTAGGTTGGGTATCGTTCCTCTACCCAACATCGTCAGTTGCGGTTGTTGGGTTTTCATGCTTCAACCCAACCTACAGATGTTCCTTTGATGTTCGTTGTTCGTTGATGCGTTGTCAAAGGGTTTTCATACTTCAACCCAACCTACGCCTCTAATTCATCTTACCTCCAGATCGAATTGCGACCAAAAACTCATCTGTGTCTATCCTATTCATCTGTGGTTGCAGGTTTCACCCCCAACCTACAGATGTCTAAGTTGGGACTAAAAGCGCGATCGGCGTGCCTCGCACCGATCGCCCTAGGGCGTTTCAGGTAAAATCAAAGGTAAACCGCTTTCGCCACCGCCAATAATAATCACTTTCGTGTTTTGCGACTGCGCTAATTCCGCAGTGGCTTCGATGGCCTTTAATTGTAACACTTCTTCGGTTAACCCCTCAGACAACAGGCGTTGCGCGTCGGCTCGCCCTCGGGCCTCGACGCGCTGGCGTTCGGCTTCTTGGCGAGTTTTTTCTAACTCGAATTGTGCCTGCTGGCTTTCTTGTTCGGCGGCAAGTTTCGCTTCGATGGATTCTCGCAATTTTTCTGGGAGGGTGACATTTCGCAAGAGGGTACTTTCGACAACAAATCCTAACGGAGCCAGTTGTTCTTGGAGTTTGGCTTGCAAGCGTTGGGTGACTTCTTGGCGCTTTTCGCCATAAATGGCACTGGCTTTATAGCTAGCAGTGGTTTCGCGCACGGTAGAACGAAAGCGTGAAATAATAATTTCGGAAGGATCGGAGCCAATATCTCGATAAACGTCGTCGGCATTTTCGGGTCGTAGTTTGTATTGCAAACTGACATCCATTTCGATGGTTAGTCCTTCTTGGGTGGTGGTGGTGACGGTTTCTTTAATATCTTGCAAGCGCGTGGAAAACTCGACCACTTCCGCTAGAGGATTGAGAAGGTGAATGCCGGGAGATAAGGGACGATCGCTGACATTGCCAAACTGTTCTTTGACCCCGACATTGCCCGCCGGAACGATAACTAATAAGCGAGAAATGCCCTGCCAAAGCGTCAGTGCCGCACTCAAAACGCCAATGGCTCCCGCAATGAGACGCACGGTATTGCGATTGCGATCGTCGATATTTTCGACTCCCTTGAAGGCAGTAAAAAAGGCAATTAGCGTGACGAGTAACGGTAAAATAATGCTCATTTGTTCCTCCAGGCTCGTGCCATCGCGACTCTCATTAATTCTAGACTACCATCGTTACGTCCCGAAGGAATACAACGAGGTATTAGGTTTTAGGTTTTAGGGTTTATTGTAGGGGCGAACGGCGTTCGCCCTTGAGTCAGAGATTTCGTAGGTTGGGTAGAGGAACGATACCCAACAACCGCACATTGATGGTGTTGGGTTTTCATGCTTCAACCCAACCTACGCCTCGTGTAGAATGGAGGCGGAGCCTCCACCGTTCGTTACGTCCCGGAGGAACGCAACGAGGGGATCTCAAAGTCCTGCTAACAAACGATAGCTGCGAACCAAACGCACGAACTCATCGCGATACCCTTCTTCGTCGTCACCGCGCGATTCGTCTGCGAGATTGACCACCATATCGATAGTAGCATCTCCCTTGTATTCCGAGTCGCGCAAAATCATCCCGAAAGCGGCGACAGCAGCCGCAAACCGGAAGTCTTCCGAGGTAGAATTGAGGGCAACATCCGCATCGATAACCGGACGTTCGAGCAGTTGCGAAGTGTCTCCGGTTGGTTCTTTGTAGCGCAATTTGACTAACATCAATTCGTCGCTGTCGTAAGCAGACGGATCGATTTCTGTCTCTTGATAGCGCAGTTCGTCTACTTCCGGTAACTCCACATCCGGCTCGACTCCAGTGGGAATAATTTCGTAAAGCGCGGTGACAGAATGACCCGCACCCAGTTCTCCCGCATCTTTGGTGTCGTCGTTGAAATCTTCATCGCGCAGCAGGCGATTTTCGTAACCGATTAAGCGGTAGGCTTGCACTTTTGCCGGGTTAAACTCCACTTGGATTTTAACATCTTTGGCAATGGTGAGCAAGGTTCCACCCATCTCGTTGACCATTACCTTTTTGGCTTCTAAGATGGTATCGATGTAGGAATAGTTACCATTACCATGATTGGCGATCTGCTCCATTTTAGCATCTTGCAAGTTCCCCGTTCCGAAGCCGAGAACGCTCAAAAAGATGTCGTCTTCTCGCTGTTCTTCGATTAGGCGAATCAGTTCGGCTTCGCTAGAGGTTCCTACGTTGAAATCGCCATCGGTAGCAAGGATGATGCGGTTGTTACCATCATCGATAAAATGTTCCCGCGCCAGATCGTAAGCCAAGTTAATGCCTTCGCCGCCAGCAGTGGAACCGCCTGCTTGCAAGCGCTCGATCGCGTCTAAAATGACATCTTTTTCGTCGCCGGGAGTCGGTTCGAGAACCACACCTGCGGCTCCGGCGTAGACGACAATGCTAACGCGATCGTCTTCATCTAATTCGTTCACCAACAGCCGAAATGCTGCCTTCAACAACGGCAATTTATCGGGACTGTTCATCGAACCGGAAACATCGAGCAGAAAGACTAAATTGCTCGGCGGTAAATCTTCGGTGGGAATGCGTTCGCCTTGCAAACCTACATGGACGAGTTGGCGATTTTCGCTCCAAGGCGATCGCGATACTTCGGTGACAATGGCAAAGGGATCGTCACCTTCAGGATCGGGATAGTCGTAGGTAAAGTAGTTAATCAGTTCTTCAATGCGTACTGCGTCGATCGGCGGCATTTGGTTATTGGAAATGAAGCGGCGCACGTTGCTGTAGGAGGCGCTATCTACATCAATTGAGAAGGTGGAAAGGGGATTTTGTCCGACGCGCAAAAAGGGATTTTCATCGATGGGATTGTACTCTTCGCGATCGAGATCTCGTCCGGTTTCATCGTCGGAAAGTCCGATATTTCCCGGACGGGGAGCAGGTCGAACAACAGGGACGTTAATAGAAGGACTGTTCCTGCCACTTCCTCGAGTTGACCCCCCAAATGTATCTTCTGGAGCCTCTCGAGCGGGAGGTTGAAATGGAGGTATTTCTTCCTCTGATGTTTCTGTATCTAGATTTTCCAACTCTGCTTCGTATTCAGCGAGCAACCGCTCTAAAATGTCGAGATCTGTATTGGATAGATTGCCAACATCGATCCGATCCATACAGGCGGAAAGTGCGGCTGCAAAGTCTTCTCGCGTTAGGGGAGTATTGTCAATCTCGCAACTGTAGCGATCGCCGATATCTTGCAAGTCTTCAAAGTCGCGATCGCCGGGACGAATTAAACCCGGTTGTGCGATCGCGACTGTCAACCCCACGAGGCAACTTGTCAGCACCGCCGACAGCAATAGTAACAATTTCCAGCGTAGTTTTAACATGGTTGTGACTCCTCAAAGTTAGTGTTTTAAAGATCGAGTCTTCCCTCGTTCCTCTGGCTCTGCCAGGGAACGTAATTGTCGAGGCTCTGCCTCGTGTAGAATGGAGGCGGAGCCTCCACGATCTGTAACGCCACAGAGATCGGTTGCGGCTGTTGGGTTTCGTGCCTCAACCCAACCTACCATTACTCCTCCGATGTTTCCGGTACAACCTCAAATGGATATAGAAACTCCAAGCGATCGTCGGTTGCACCCAACTCTTCTAGTTCGCTAGCAAATTCAGCATCCAGTTCTTCAAACAGTACCGCATCTTCTGACGAGACGATCGGCATTAAAATACACTGCATCAGTTGTCGAGTCCGAAGACTATCGAGACAATTGTTGAAGTCGATGGCAAATTCTTCGCGAGTCAAAGGGGGCTCGGACTCCATAGAGCAGTTGTAACGTTCTCCTAACTCTTGGAACATTTTTAAATGGGGATCGTCTGCGGTAATTTCTGCCTCTCGGGCCGCCACGGCCCCATTGGGTGCGATAATACAAGAGATGGCGATCGCCGCTCCCCAGAATTGCTTCGATCGTCTGTATTGAACCATTGTGGTTGCTCCTCGAGAACGCGCCATCGAGCGCTGTCCAATATAAATGACTTTAGCACGTCCGTCAAGGTCGGTGGCGCACGTTTCCAAAATGGTAACGGGAGCAATTTCGTGTACAATATAGAGTGCTGTGCCAGATGAGGAATCGATCGTGGATCCCCAAGCCTTCATCACCATTGATGAGGAGTCTATCTCCCTCCGCCAAGCCATTGACTACCTGCGGACGACGGGAGAACTTCCCCGCTTTATCCAAACGGTTCTCAACCAACATTTTCTCGCCGGGGAACTGCGCGATCGCCCCGATCTCACCGTCGATGCTAATATGGTAGAGCAGGCGATCGTCAATTTTCGCCTACAAAATCGTCTCAACGATCCCGGACAGTTCGATCGCTGGTTGGCGACTCAAAATTTAACCTACGATTCGTTTCGCGATCGCGTTGCGAACACCCTAAAATTCGATCGCGTTAAAGAAGAATTAGTCGGCAAGGAGATCGAAGAGTATTTCCAGAACAACAAAGAAAGCCTCGATCGCGTTGTGGTTTCTCGCATCGTAGTCGGCAATGGAGCGCTAGCGCAAGACATTCGCCAGCAAATTGTCGAAGGGAAAGACTCCTTCGAGAACTTGGTTAAAAAACATTCAATTACCGACGATCGCACCGTCAACGGTTTGATGGGATCGCTGCAAATGTCGCAACTTCCCGAACCCGTGCGCCTTCAGTTGAAAGGAAGGAACGCTGGCGAAATTATCGGCCCCATTGAAGAAAAAGGCAATCACGCCATCCTTCGTATCGAACAATGGCAACCTGCCACCTTGCAAGGCAACCTCAAACGTCAGTTACAAGAACAGTTTTTCGGACGTTGGGTACAGCAACAATTGCAAGAGAAAAAAGTTCAGTTGCACGTTCAATGAGGTATTAGGGATTAGGTATTAGGTGTTAGGGATTAAGAAGTCAGTGTATTGTTTGCGCGATCGCTTCCCAAGCCTAACACTTAAAACCCAAAGCCCAAAATGAGAATGTTTTTTCCTTCAATCTCCCCTAAAACCTAAAACCTAAAACCTAAAACCTAAAACCTTACTTTCCAATTGGCTTACGAACCCCTACACCATAAATATCGACCGACCAAGTTTTCGGAATTGGTGGGACAAGAGGCGATCGCGAAGACATTGAGTAACGCGCTTCGCCAACAGAGGATCGCGCCGGCTTATTTATTTGCAGGGCCTCGGGGAACGGGAAAAACATCGAGCGCTCGCATTTTAGCCAAGTCTCTAAACTGTTTGAAAACCGACAAGCCAACAGACGATCCCTGTGGGGTTTGTAAGGTTTGTCGGTCGATCGTCGATGGTTCATCTCTTGACGTGGTAGAAATTGATGCGGCGAGTAACACCGGGGTTGACAACATCCGCGACTTGATCGAACGAGCGCAGTTTGCACCGATGGAGTGTCGGTATAAACTGTATATCATCGACGAGTGTCATATGCTCAGTACGGCAGCATTTAATTCGCTGCTGAAAACCCTAGAAGAACCGCCGCCGCGCATTGTTTTTGTCCTCGCCACCACCGATCCGCAGCGCGTTTTACCGACGATTATTTCGCGCTGTCAGCGTTTCGACTATCGCCGCATTCCCTTAGAGGCGATGGTATCTCACCTCAAAATCATTGCTGACAAAGAAAGCATTAATATTAATGATGAAGCCGTCACCTTAGTGGCGCAAGTGGCGCAAGGTGGACTCCGAGATGCGGAAAGTTTGCTCGATCAGTTGAGTTTGTTACCCGATCGCGTCACTTCCGAGCAAGTTTGGGATTTAGTCGGTGCAGTTCCCGAACGGGATCTAATGGAACTCCTAGAAGCGATCGCCTCCGACAATTCCGAAGCCGTTCTCGATCGCAGTCGTCACCTCCTCGATCGCGGTAAAGAACCCCTCACCGTCTTGCAAAACCTAGCCGGATTTTATCGCGATTTGCTGATTGCCAAAACCGCACCCAATCGCAGCGATCTCGTCGCCGTCACGCCGCCGACTTGGGAAAAAATGTGCGCATTTGCGCACAAATGGGACACTAATATTATCCTCGCTGGCGGACAGCATTTAAGAGCCTGCGAAGCGCAAATCAAAAACACCACCCAGCCTCGTTTGTGGCTGGAAATGAGCCTACTCGGGTTGCTTCCCTCCGCGATCGTCGCGCCGCAAAACCCCGCACCCGCGCCGAGAACTTTCGCGCCTCCTCCGTCGCCATCGCCGACACCCCAACCGCAACCGTACCCCCAAACTCCTGCACCCGCGCCACCCCCCAGAAACGTCGCGCCTCCACCTTCCCCTTCGCCAACACCGCAACCGCAAACCCCCGCACCCGCACCCCCGCCAGCGACGGGTGAAAGTGGCGATCTCGCCACTATTTGGCAGCAAGTTCTCGATCGCGTGAAGCTGCCATTTACACAATCAATGTTTGAAGTAAACAGCTATTTACTCGCCTTTGAAGACAACAGCGCCACGATAGGAGTTCGTGCGCCCGGTCTGCTAAAATTGTTAGGTGGAAAGTTACCCGAAATTGAAGCCGCATTCCAAGCCACGTTCCAGAAAAAAATTGCTATCTCCCTAGAAGTTGCCAGTCAAAACGGCAAGCAACCCGCGTCGCCTCCCGCGCAAACTTCACCTTCTCCGGCTCCCGCTCCCCCTCCCGCACCCGCAGCGCCGACAGCAGAAACTTCTACACAAACTGCACCGCCAGCGACAACTTCTCCCCCGGAAACGGTGGCGACTCCGCCTCCAGTGTCTCAAAATGGAACTGCACCCGATCCAGTGGTTCTCCCTCCAGAAAATAGCGCACCCCTGTCGCCTCCAGAAGCGCAATCGCAGGTTTCCGTAACGGAAACCGATGGCGATCCCGAAGAGGTCGAACGCGCGGCACGACAACTGGCTGAGTTTTTTAACGGGGAAGTTGTAAATATGGATCTCGATTTTTAGCCGCGTAACAACTGCTTCACCGTTCCGAACAATTCCTTCGGGTGAAACGGTTTGGCAATGTAGGCATCTGCGCCTTGTTTCATTCCCCAATAGCGATCGAAATCTTCTGCTTTCGCCGAACACATGACGATCGGCAGGTTTTTCGTTTTCGGATCGGACTTGATCTGCCGACAAAACTCGTAACCGTTCATCTTCGGCATGACAATATCTAAGAGTACCAAATCGGGACAGCGATCGCGGATTTTCGCCAACCCTTCTACGCCATCGCTGGCTTCAGTAATGCTCAACCCCTTGTCTGCTAGCAAGCTAGCAATCATTTCCCGTTGAGATGGGTTGTCTTCCACGATGAGAACTGTAGTCATACAAATCTCCTAAACCGATTGGTCGTTAGATGCCCGTAATTGTTAAGTTTATTATACCCAGACTCGCCGCCAATCGTTCACCTGGGGGAAATTTACTCCCTCTCGCATCCGTGCCACGACGCGCCTAGTCACTTTTGGTAAAAATCACTATAATTAAGGCGACGCTCGCTGTCAAGGAGAATTTTACATGGGATTGTCACCCGATCGAGACTTAGTACCGACCAGCGATCGCTACAGTTTGCTGACAGACTTGTACGAACTGACCATGGCGGCGTGCTATGCAGGGGAAAGAGTAGACGATCGCCGCGCCAGTTTTGAATTGTTTGCTCGCAAATTGCCGTCTGGGTACGGTTACGCGATCGCCATGGGGTTAGAACAGGCGATCGAATACGTGCAGAACTTCCATTTTACTGGCGAACAAATTGCCGCCTTGCGCGAAACTCAACTATTTGAGAGTGTAGGCGATCGCTTCTGGGATTTACTCGAAACCGCTCGCTTTAGCGGGGATCTGTGGGCGGTTCCCGAAGGAACAGCCGTTTTCCCCAACGAACCTTTCCTGCGAATTGAAGCGCCATTTTGGGAAGCCCAAATCCTCGAAACTTACCTGCTCAATACCTTAAACTATCAAACGCGAATTGCCACACAAGCGGCTCGAATTCGCGATGTGGCAGGCGAAAGCGCTCGTTTGCTCGAATTTGGATCTCGCCGTGCCTTCAGCCCGCAAGCGTCAATGTGGGCGGCGCGGGCAGCACTCGCCGCCGGGTTCGACAGTACCTCCAACGTGCTAACAGCGTTGCAATTGGGATGCAAACCAACGGGAACAATGGCGCACGCTTTGGTCATGGGTTTGACGGCACTCGAAGGTAGCGAAGATGATGCCTTTATTGCCTTCCATAAATACTTCCCCGGTGCGCCGTTGTTGGTGGATACTTACGACACGATCGCGGCTGTAAAGCGGTTAAAACAGAAGGTCGAAGCGGGAGAAATGGAAGTAAAAGGCGTGCGTTTGGATTCGGGAGACATTGCCGCCTTGTCGAAAGAAGTGCGATCGCTGCTGCCGGATATTGCTATTTTTGCCAGTGGAGATTTAGACGAATACGAAATCGCTAACCTGCTGGCGAACGGAGCCACCATCGACGGTTACGGTATCGGCACGAAACTGGTAAGTGGTACAGCACTCAACGGCGTTTACAAACTTGTCGAAATCGATGGCAAGCCTGTGATGAAGCGATCGAGCGGAAAAGTCACCTATCCTGGAAAAAAACAGATTTTTCGTCAATTCGATCGCGGTTTAATTTCCCGAGATCGTTTAGGGTTGATAGACGAAGCCGTGCGAGACGGGGAAATTCCCCTGCTCGAACGGGTTATCGCCGATGGCAAGTTGGTGAAACCCGCCGACAGTCTCGAGGCGATCGCCAAGCGAACCCGCGAGTCGATGGAGTCTCTCCCACCTGACACTCGCCGCATTGAAGATGCCACCCCCATCCCGGTTGACATTTCCGATGCGTTGCAATCCCTCACCGATCGCGTTATTTCAACGAACAACGAGCAATGAACAATGAACAATGAGCAATGAACAATGAACAATGAACAATAAACAGCGATGCTTCGTAATCAAAGCAAATGAAGCTGTGGCTCGCAAGCTAACCATCTCTTGGCTAAGCTAGCGATCGCCAATCACCAATTCCCCATTACCCATTACCCAATTTCAAATGAAACAAATCGCCTTATTTGGAACCAGTGCCGATCCGCCAAACGTTGGACACCGCGAGATTTTGCGGTGGTTGTGCCAGCATTTTGACTGGGTAGCGGTATGGGCATCGGACAATCCATTTAAGTCCCATCAAACCCCCATCGAACAGCGAGCCACCATGCTCGAAATTGTTGTCCAGGAGTTAAATTACGAGTCCTACGACAACATCGGCTTACATTCGGAACTGAGCGATTCTCGCGCCCTCAAAAGCGTTTTCCAAGCAAAAAAAAACTGGGAAGGCGATTTGCTCACCTTGGTCATTGGTTCCGATCTAGCCGGACAGATTACCCAATGGTATCGCATTGAAGAAGTGTTTCAACACGTCGGTTTGTTAATTATGCCTCGTCCCGGCTATCCGCTAGAAGACGAAACACTAGAAAATCTGAGCAAAATGGCAAACGTGACGATCGCCGATCGTTCCATGCCCGATACTTCGTCCACTGAATTTCGGCAAACGCACAACCGAGATCTGCTCGATCTGCCAGTTCTAAAGTATATCGAACGCGAGCATTTGTATGGCATATAAAAAGATATAAAAAGTGCGATCGTCCTCGATATGCTGTCCTGTTTAGGGTTTAAGGAGCGCTCAATTGTGAACGATTATTTACTCAAAAACGATCGCGATCGAGATTGTCCCACAGACGGGGGCGATCGCTTCCAAATTGAAGTCGATAACGCCATTTTTTCAGTGGATCTCGATCGCCACCGCGTTTTGGTTTTGTTAGTGAGACAGCGTAATTCTTCCCGGTTCGATCGCTGGTGTTTGCCCGGAACCTTCGTGCGTTTGGGGGAATCTCTCGAAGCCGCCGCCCATCGAATTATGTCCGAACGCATTCGCGCCCGCAATTTATATCTAGAGCAATTATACACCTTCGACGGACATAGCGATCCCCTCGACGATCGCCTTTCTCACCAACAACTTCCACCGCCAGATGACGGCAATCTCACCCTAGAAAACCCTTATATTTCTGTGAGTTATTTTGCTTTAGTTCGTTGGGATGAAGCCCGCATCATGGGAGAAGGCGCGATCGGTACGTCTTGGTATCCGCTCAATCAAGTTCCGCCTTTAATTGCCAACTACGATCGCATTTTACAATACGGCTACAAGCGACTGCGAAACAAACTCGAATACAGTCCCGTCGCCTTTGAAGTATTACCCGAAACCTTTACATTGAGTGAAGTTTATCAACTCTATACTGCCGTGTTAGGTGAGGACTTTTCCGACTATTCTAACTTTCGCTCTCGCTTGCTCAAACTCGGTTTTTTAAGCGATACCGGCCAAAAAGTTTCTAGAGGTGCGGGCCGTCCGGCAAGTTTGTATCGGTTCGACGCTCGAGCGTTCGAGCCGCTAAAAGATAAACCAATGGTATTTATTTAAGAAAAGCGCGATCGCGTCCTGGAAACAATGAAAGGTTACATACAAAGTAAAAATATTGTGTTAACCGAACCGCTACCGGAACAGTTTCGAGATGGCGATGAGGTGGAAATCGCGATCGTGAAGCCAGAACCGTTACCAGACGATCGCGATCGGGTAACTTTGGACGAAGAGTTAGCGATCGCGGCCGCGATCGTTGATGAGCTAGAATTAGGATGGGACGAGGAATGTCAACAGGCAGCGATTACCGATTGGGAAGCATAAAACGCGATCGGCTAAATGTTGTGCCAGCCTTGACAAAAGTGTAATTTTATGTTATACTAAAACTCACGAAAATCCGATTGAAGCTCTGGCAATAATTTTTGTCTAATATCTGCGATCGTTTTTGTCTAAACTCGTGATTGCTGCGTAATTTCATTATGAACAATAAAAAAAGTCTGTCATCAGATAATTCAAAAAGCTGGTTTGAATCTCGAAAACCCTTAGAGCGTGTTAGATTGCTGCTTTTAGAGGCAACGCAAGAAATTCGCATCGCTTCTGGTTTTTTCACAGTTGGAGGATGGAATTTGATCCGAGAGTATACAAACAAAAAGCAGACGTATCTACTGGTTGGTTTATACGAGCAAAGCACAGATAATGTGAAGCTAGTGCTGGAAAAATTAGTAGACGAGATTATGCGATCTTTGCGGACTGGATGTGACGAACATCGCTGGAAAGCCGTTTCCGATCTAGTTCAAAAATTGCAATCTCGCGAATTTGAAATTGTTGATGCTAGGGCTATTCGTCATCACGCAAAACTTTATATTGCTGACCGTAATGCGGTGATTATTGCCTCTTCTAATTTAACAGTGCAAGGGCTAACAGGGCAGATTGAAGCCGGAAATGTTCTCCGCGATCCTAGAGAAGTTGAGTCGTTAACACAGAAATTTGATGAATATTTTGTAGAAGCCAAAAATATAACCGAAGAATTATTAGAAGCTCTTTCTAAGTGGCTTCAGTTTGCTTTACCTTGGGATATCTATCTTAAAACATTACTGGCACTCGAGGCTATCGAACCACATGAAAGTTGTTACTCAAAGCAACCCGTATCGTATCAAATTGATATGATTGCCCAAACCTTACGACAAATTCGGCAGTATTCCGGGTCTATGTTAGTTGCTTCAACTGGTTTGGGAAAAACTGTTGTCGCGGTTCATATTGCCCTACACTTATACAAAGAAAAAATTATAAACAATATTGTGGTAATCGCACCAAAACCTGTCCGTAAAAATTGGCAACTAGAGATGCGCGATGCAGGGTTGCCTTGTGAATACTTCAACCGCCATGCTCTGGATGCGAAGACAACCAAAAATAATAAAAACCTGGAGGATTTCGAGGAAATTATAAAAGATTCTAATCGCTTAAAATGGTTCCTTATTATTGATGAAAGCCATGATTTCAGAAATCGTTTTAAGAAGGATTTGCAAAACAGAAAGAAAAATCCTCAAGAGCGCTTAGCGTTCCAGCGATTGCAGAAGTTATGTCAGGCAGAAAATACAAAAGTCCTGCTACTAACGGGATCTCCCTATGCAAAAGAAATTGAAAACATCAATCATCAACTTTTCTTGCTTCCTCATACGAGCGAATCTGAAGCACTTTTTCCAGATTATGTAGATGGAGATCGAGCTTGGAAAATTTCTGAGGTGGAAGAATTTACAAAGTTGCCTGTAACCAGCCTCCTTACAACACCTTATGTTGCACGTTATTACGGAGAAAAGGAAAAAGATGATATTTATATCAATTTTGGTGATAGCAAGCAATACATTCCCAAAATCATCTTAAATACGGTAACTTTTCCTCTTCCTTTACAAGCGGAACTCACCTTTGCCTTTTCAGAAGGTTACTTTGATTTGGATTCTCCCCATCACATGGGTAACAAAAATATCCGAACTCAGGCTAGGGTAGCATGGACAAGTTCTTTACGAGCATTGGAAATCGTTTTAGTACGAACAATGGATACTCCAGACGGAGAAAATAGCTATAATCTCGAAAACTCCGTTTTTCGATACTCTCAACTTGAACGTCAGCACGTTCTTCATCCAGTTTTAACAAAGCTCCAATCCTTAAAACCCAAAGATGATATCAAATTGCAAACTTTAGTATTCTTATTGGACAAAGCTGAGAAAGAATCGAAGAAAGTCATCATTTTTTGTGAACGGCATTCTACCGTTGCTTATTTGTGTGAGGGTTTAGAGAGTCTTCTGCCTTCTTTTAAAATTGTTACAACAATTGAATCTGGAGAAGGAATATGTGATTATAAACTGAAAGGATCTCAGGTTTCTGAAGAAATTATAAAGCGTTTTTCTCCGATAGCTAATAATGCTAAGATTGATAACGAAAATTTCAATGTCTTGATTTGTACTGACGCACATGGAGTTGGATTAAATCTTCAAGATGCTTCTGTTGTTATTAACTATGATATTGATTGGACACCTGTAACTTTAATACAAAGAGCGGGACGTATTTTGCGATTCTGGCATTCCCCACGCACTATTGAAATTTATACGTTTGTTCCATCACTTCAAACGAATCGACTTGATTTGAATAAGAACTTATCCGATATTAAGCAAAACCTACTAGATATTCGCAAGCGCTGGATAAAATTGATGGATCGACATAACGAGTCAAACAAAATCATCGAATTACCTGTTCTAACAGAACAAAATACTCAACAAGTTGATGTTGCAGGTATAGCGTCTCCTGTTACTATAAAATCCGGTAATTTTAAGCTGACCGATCTTGGCGATCTTGAAATTTCTCCCTATTATTATCACACAGCAAAGCTCCAGCAGAACAGAGATCGTGCTGAACGTCTTAGCAGCGATTTAGTTAGTGCTAAAATTGGGCCTGTATCCACACCTAAAATTTATGTTTTGCTGTTGCATCAAGGGAAATATAACCCTATTCTTTGTAATATAAGCAATGGAAACTTAGAGTTCCAATCCCTGAGTGAGAATGAAATTCTCGATCTGATTGCTTGCGATCGACAAACAGAAATTGCTCGATCTGAATTCGATGAAGTAGATCGATTAGGAAATGCTTGTATTGAACTATGGTGTTCGAGCAATTCTATTCCCCCGGAAGAAGTAGAAAGAATTTGCACTCTCTACATCAAGCCTGAGATCGATTTGCCATCACAACTCCCTGGTTCTGATACTGACTTCAAACGCATGATTGTGTTGCTAGGAAATCGTACCAAAAGCGAGCTATTAGCTAAAGCTAAAAAAGAATTGGTCGATTTAATTGGCGAGTATCCTTCTAGTGAAAAGGCAGAAGTTTGGAAAACAAATCTCAAAAAGTTTTATCGGGCGGGTCATGCCCGCCCGACAAAGAACTAACCGCAGAGATTAGTAATCGAAATCGCCACCCATGCCAGCACCCGCGCCAGCACCTTCTTTGGGTTCGGGTTTATCGACCACAATGCACTCGGTGGTGAGTACCATACCCGCGATCGAGGCCGCATTTTGCAGCGCAGAACGGGTCACTTTAGCCGGATCGACGATACCCGCCTCGAACATATTCACGAACTCGCCCGTCGCGGCATTGTAGCCCACCTCGAAGTCTTTTTCTTTGACTCGTTCGGCGATCACCGCGCCATTTTGGCCGGCGTTTTCGGCAATGCGTTTTAGGGGAGCCGACAGAGAACGAGCGACGATCGTCGCACCGATCAACTCTTCGTCTTTCAAGTTACCACTGGCCCAAGATTCCACTTCAGGAACCAAGTGCGCCAAGGTCGTACCGCCACCGGGAACGATCCCTTCTTCTACCGCCGCTTTCGTGGCGTTGATGGCATCTTCCAAGCGCAGTTTGCGGTCTTTCATTTCCGTTTCCGTCGCCGCGCCAACTTTGACTACAGCCACGCCGCCGGACAATTTGGCTAAGCGTTCTTGCAGTTTTTCTTTGTCGTAGGAAGAATCGCTTTCTTCCATTTGGCGACGAATTTGCTCGCAGCGTGCTTTGACTTCTTTTTCGTTACCTTCGGCAACGATCGTCGTATTTTCTTTGGTGATGGTGATCCGGCGAGCTTTACCGAGCATTTCCAGCTTGGTATTTTCCAATTTTAAGCCCGCATCTTCGGTGATTAATTGACCGCCAGTGAGAACGGCAATATCTTCGAGCATGGCTTTGCGACGATCTCCAAAACCAGGTGCTTTCACCGCCGCCACGTTCAGTACGCCGCGCAAGCGGTTGACCACTAAAGTCGCCAAGGCTTCTTTCTCGATATCCTCGGAAATAATCACCAGAGGACGACCCGATCGCGCTACTTGTTCGAGTACCGGAACCAAGTCTTGCACCAGGCTAATTTTCTTGTCCGTCAGCAGGATAAACGGCTCGTCGAACACCGCTTCCATGCGCTCGGTGTCGGTCGCGAAGTAAGGAGAAATATAGCCTTTGTCAAAGCGCATCCCTTCGGTGATTTCCAACTCGGTAGACATGGACTTGCCTTCTTCGAGGGAAATCACGCCTTCTTTGCCGACTTTATCCATTGCGTCGGCAATCATTTGGCCCACTTCGTCGTCGTTGCCAGCCGAAATCGAACCCACTTGCGCTATGGACTTAGAATCTTCTACCGATTTGGCGCGATCGGCAATTTTTTCTACCAGGTAGGTCGTGGCTTTGTCGATACCGCGTTTGAGCGAAATGGCATTGGCTCCAGCAGCCACATTACGCAGGCCTTCTTTGACCATTGCGTGAGCCAAAACCGTTGCGGTGGTCGTGCCGTCACCAGCCGCATCGTTAGTTTTAGAAGCCGCTTGACGGATCAGCGAAACTCCGGTATTTTCTACATGGTCTTCGAGTTCGATTTCTTTGGCAATGGTGACACCATCGTTGACGATTTGCGGCGCACCGAATTTCTTCTCGAGGACGACGTTGCGACCTTTGGGGCCGAGGGTAACGGCAACAGATTCGGCAAGGATATCCATGCCTTTTTCTAAGGCACGGCGAGCGTTTTCGTTGTAGATGATTTTCTTGGCCATGGTGGTTCTAGGAGGAGGTGTAAGTTAGCGTTGTTGCGTTTGCGAGATGAAACTTGGGTAATGCGGTTAAAATTAGCAATAACCCATTACCGAATAACCCATTAACCGACGATCGCCAAAATGTCTTTTTCCGACAGCAAAACGTATTCTTCGCTGCCCAGTTTGATGTCCGTTCCGGCATACTTGGAATACAGCACTTTGTCGCCGACTTTCACTTCCGGTTCTTGGCGGGAACCGTCGTCGCTTCGTTTTCCGGGGCCGACGGACACGATTTCGCCGACTTGGGGTTTCTCTTTAGCGGTTTCGGGTAACAAAATACCGCCAGCCGTTTTTTCTTCAGACGCGCTGACTTTAACGAACACGCGATCGGCTAGGGGTTTGACGGTAGAAACGCTCAGAGATACGGATGCCATAGAAAAGCTCTCCAGACTACAAGATAAAACAGATGGGGGTGAGGGTTGGCGTTCCCAGGGTAGCCACCTTCACGGTTGCGATCGATTGCGAGTTAGCACTCTCGAGTCACGAGTGCTAATTTAGCGAAACCGGGTGTATCGAGGCAACAGGGTTAGCAGTACGGGTTTCCGAACGGCGAGAGGGGGAGTGGGGGGGTGGGGAGAGGGGGGGACAAGGGG
>CAKZKB010000089.1 GCA_937121005.1 uncultured cyanobacterium
GATCGATGCGAGCAATAATAGAAACTTGTGCGCCGCCACCCATACCGTAACTGGTCAACCAACCGTCAGTGGCGAATTCGCGAAAGTCTTGGTCTGGCGTACCTTGGGAACCTGTCGAACTAAAGACACCATAGAGGTTTTCGCCACCATCCCACAACAAACCGTATCCCGTTCCGTCGTCGTTGGTGACTTCATAGTCCTCGCGGAACCAATTTTGTACGCCATTGGTAAAGCTAACGAGACGCGGATCTTGGTTGGTGGCCGAAACTTGCTCGAAACCGATATAAATACTGGTGTCGCCAATGGTTACAGAAGGCGTATTTAAGGCGCGAATGGCATCTTCGTTGGTGACATCGACGCTGCCAAAATTAGCCGGATCGCCAACAGAAGATAGGGCGCTACCTGTTACGCTATCGTCGTCTACAATGTTTAGGGTGGCGCTATCGAGTCCTAACGTGCCGCCGATCGCGTTACTTAAAGACAGGGAAATGGTTTCGACATCTTCTTGAATTTCATCATTGGCGATCGACACGGAAAACGTTTGAGTCAGTTGTCCCGGTGCAAAGGAAATTGTCCCCGAAGCGGCGGTAAAATCTTCGCCAACAGTGGCGCTGCCATCGGTTCCCGTGCTAAAATTGACTGTAACCTCGGTGGGACTTACAGTGCTTAAAGATACTGAAATCGTTGCCGATCCCGCATCTTCTTGAGTGGTGTATTCGCTGGCACTAAAACTAAGTACCGGGGCTCCTTCTCCAACAAAATCATCGGCGGTAATGCTACTGCTGGCGACTCCTTGCAACCGGGCCAGCCATTCTCCTGTGAGGCGATCGCGGATAAACGTCTCTTCAACATTAGCATTCGACCCGGCGATGATATCGACATCAGCAAACGATAAAATCCCACTGAGGCGAATAAAATCTTGACCGTTCGTAAAATCGGTAATCAGATCGGCGGCATCGGCCGTCGCACCTCCCGCACCGCGACCGATGGTAAACTGGTCGATACCCTCTCCCCCCGTCACCGTATCGGTTCCTATGTCGCCATGGAGGATATCGTTCCCCAAGTCGCCGTTGAGGATGTCGTTATCTTTGCCACCGTAGAGAGTATCGTTATCTTGACCGCCGTAGAGGGTATCTTCCCCTTGGTTGCCTGCTAAGATATCGTTGCCTTGATTCCCGGCTACAATATCGTTGCTTTCGAGACCCAAGATCAAGTCGCCGCTACCGAGACCGAGTATCAGATCTTGGCGATCGGTTCCTGGAAAGGCATCCACGCCTTCGGTGAGGGTAAAGCATTCAAATTCGCTAAACAGGGGACTGGACACGAGGGGTTCTCCATTGCGACCTATCGATCGACGCTAGCAGAAGTCGGGGATTTCTGGAAGGCGATGGTCGATCGCGTTTCCATATTGCAAGGACGCAAAACCGATCGCGGCGTTCCCGAGGGAGACGAAGACGGATCCCACAACATGAAGCCAGTCGTACCTCCACAATACAGGGTATAATAACAGCCAAACTCACCGGGTGCAACAAATATATGAAACGGAGTGGATCTCCACTGATTTCTATGGGAGTGACGATCGCCTTTTTTGGCGTGGCTGTTTGTCCGGGACGATCGCAAGTTGTCCCAGACGCAACGCTGCCTACGAACTCCACTGTTACTGTATCGGGTAATGTGTTGGCGATCGACGGCGGTACTCAATCGGGAAGCAATTTATTCCACAGTTTCACCGAGTTTGGCATTCCTACCGATACGGCGGCGGTGTTTAATAATGCGGCTGCTGTTGACAATATTATAACTCGCGTCACGGGTGGCAATATTTCTAATATCGATGGTGTTATTCGTGCCACCGGATCGGCAAATCTATTTTTAATTAATCCTAACGGGATTCATTTCGGCGAGAATGCGGCGATCGATATTGGTGGTTCTTTCATCGGTAGCACCGCAAACGCGATCGCTTTCGCAGATGGCACGGTATTCGATGCAGTTAACCCACAACCTAACCCAATTCTAACCGTTAGTGTCCCAGTTGGGTTGCAGTTCGGAGCCACTCCGGGAGCCATTGAAACGCGATCGCGCTTCAGTTTAGATGGTGAAACGAACAGCATCGGTTTACCGACTGGTTTACAAGTGCGATCCGGAAATACACTGGCATTGATAGGTGGAAATTTACTGTTTGATAATGGTAATTTAACTGCATTGGAAGGACGCATCGAACTCGGTAGCGTTGCTGGTTCTGGAGAGGTAAAGGCAATTGAAATTGAAGATGGCTGGACATTCGACTATACAGGAATCGATGGTTTTGCAGGTATTCAAGTTGTTAACGGCTCTGCAATTGATACGAGTGGCGTTGTTTTTTCTTCCTCCGGCCAGTTCGATCGCGTCAGAAATGGCAATAGTGGCAGCATTCGTATTCGAGGTGAAAATGTTGCGATCGCCAACTCGTCTTTAATCGCTACAAACGCGATCGGATTTGGAGGCGGGATAACGGTTACTGCGGCTTCTCTTGAAGTCAGTGGACGCATCAACTCTCCTATTTTAGGTATGCTTCCGGCAGGTTTATTTGCTCAGACTTGGGGAACGGGTCGAGCCGGGGATATTAATATTGAAACAAATAGGTTAATTGTTCGCAATGGAGGGCAAGTTTCGACGAGTTCTTTTGGAAGCGGACGTGGCGGCGATTTAACTGTAACAGCTTCCGACTTTGTGGAAATTCGTAATTTTAGTAGCTTACTAAGCGAAGCTCGAGATTATGGAAATGGAGGAAATATAATCATCGGAACTCATCGGTTGGTGGTACGAAATTTTGCTGAAATTTCGGCGACAACATTTGCATTGGGAAGGGGAGGCGATATTGTTATTTCAGGCTTTCCACAGCAAGAAAGCTCAATACCTAACCCCACAGAAGTAGTAGAAGTACGAAATACTGCACGTATTATAACTCAGGTTAACCCCGGAGCAACAGGAAATGCAGGCAATTTAACGATCGTCACCGAACAATTACGACTAGAAAATCTGGGTTTATTAGTCACTTCAACCTTTGGAGAAGGCAATGCTGGCAGTATTCTTGTCAATGCTTTCGACTCTGTAGACGTTTTGGGAACTGGAATAACCCCCGGTGAAGCCATTTTATCGAGTCGAATTCTTTCTAGGGTCGAAACAGATGCAGCTGGAAACGGAGGAAGTGTTACTATTAATGCCGGACAAGTAAATGTGGCAAACGAGGGACAAATTTCGGTGGCGACAGGCGGAAGCGGTTCCGCAGGCGATATTACCCTTCACCTAGAACGGCTTTTTCTGGGTAGCGGTGGCAAAATCACTGCCGAGAGTTTGCAGGATGGAAATGGTGGTAGTATTGTTGTTAATGCCTCTGAATCTATAGAGTTAAACGGAACGGCGATCGATAGCGAAGGTCAAACCATTTTAAGCAGCCTAGAAGCCAGTGCGAGCGACACTGGAAATGCTGGAAACATTACCGTAACCACTCCCGAATTACGCCTCGACAATGGTGCTGCGATTACCACTGACACTGCAAATGGCGATCGCGGTAACGTTACTCTCAATACTCAAAACCTGCGACTGCGCCGCAATAGTAACATTACTACCAATGCGACGGCAACGGCAACAGGAGGAAATATTGACATTGAAACAGATACGCTGGTTGCTTTAGAAGACAGCAATATTACTGCCAATGCGGTTGTTGATTTTGCCGGACAAATCAACATCAATACTGAGGCGATTTTTCTCGAAGGAATTCGGGGACGTAATCTTTTTCGCGATGATAGTCCGGTTCGCAGCGATATTACCGCGAGTTCGGGTTTAGGAGTCGATTTTGACGGGATGGTTGTTATCCAATCTCCGAACATCAATCCAGGCGAAGATTTACCCGAAGAAGCCGCGATCGTCCCTATTCCTCACCCTGCCGATCCTTGCGTTGCTAGCAGTTACAATTCTACCCTAGATTTCGATATTATTGGCCGTGGTGGTGCAATTCCTACGGCGATCGCGGTTTTGGGAAGTTACCTAGAAGATATTGAACCCGAACCCGTTCTAGTGGAGGCGCAAGGCTGGATACGAGACGATCGCGATCGCGTTAAATTAGTCGCCGACGCACCGATTTTAACCCGCGATCGTCACCAGGCGATCGTCCAAATTTGTGGGGGACGCTAACATGATTAACAAGTTTCTACGCAAACGGTTTTTCTATTTCTTGCTGTTGTTGCTAGCAGCAGCAATCTGTATTTTTAGACCCGTTTCCGGTCAAACTTTGAATGTTGGCAATGCTGTCGAAATTTCAGGATCCCGAATTGAGGAGACGGCGAGATATCTCGATTTTTCTGAGACGATCGATCGCGTCAAAGCAGCGAAAGCTCGAGGTCACTATCATCACGCCTGCACGCTTTTAGTCATGGCGATCGCTCGTCCAGCTAGCGACTGCGACGATCTGATTCACAACGAGCGATCGCCCGAATTTGATGCCGCGATCGCGCAATTTTTCCCCGTACCTTCGGCTGAGAAAATTGCTTTCCTGCGCGAATTAGGGAACGTACTGCACGTCTTGGGTGGTGTCAGAGTTGCCGTCGAGTTCAGCCAAGAAAGCGTCCAACTTGCAGAGCAAGATTTTCCGAGCGAGCGCAGTCGGAGTTTGCTGGTTTTAGGGAATGCAAAAGTCGCACTCGCACACCGAAAAGAGACATTAAATAATGCCATTGAAGCCGACATTCTTTACCGAGAAGCCATCGGCAATTATCGAGAGGCGATCGCTACTGCCAACGACGATCGCGAACAATTGCGAGCAAGTTTACTGCTCTTTCATTTACTCGCTGAAGTCCCCATTGAGAATGTAGAAAATATAGCAGATAAAATTCGCGATCGCTTGCAAACTCTAGAAGACGATCGCTTTACCATGTTTGCTCGTACCAGCTTTGCCAACAGCTTAACTTGCTTAAAAATACAGGAAATCGGACGCGATCGCTTAGAGAAGCAGTTTAATTCTTTACCGCCAATGGTGCGACACTGCACTCGTCATATCGAGGATTCTCACTCTCTCAACGGAAATATCTCTTGGGAATATATCGCCCAAATATTGACAAAATCTGCTCGACTTGCTAAAGATTTGGACAATAGCCATGCTGAATCTTATGCCATTGGATATTTGGCTGAGATTTACGAACTCAACGAACAATATAGCGATGCCATACAACTGGCAGAAAAAGCGGTCAATATTGCGCTTTCTATCGATGCTAAAGATATTGCCTATCGCTGGCAATGGCAACTAGCACGACTGCACGATCGCGCGGGAAATCGAGACAAAGCAAAACAGTTTTATCAAAACGCGATCGACAGCTTAAAAGACATTCGCAGCAATATTGCTATCCTCAACCCGGAAAGCCGCTACGATTTTCGAGACAACATCGAACCTGTTTATCGAGAGTTCGCCAATTTACTACTGCGAGAAGAGACCCCTTCTCCCGAAGAACTCAAAACAGCTAGCGACACCATTAAAGAACTGCAACGAGCCGAAATTGAGGACTTCTTGCAAGCTGCTTGTCGCGGCATCGAACAGCGTCCAATCGAGGAAATCGATCCGAAGGCGGCCATTTTTCATACCATCGCCTTTGACGATCGCTTAGAAGTCATTGTCTTTTTTCCTGACGGTTCCGTGCGTCGCCACCGCGTTGATGAAGGCGGTACAAACTCAGAATTTACCGTAAAGATTTTACACGCGGGTCTGAGTCATCGCAATTGGCAGCACATCAATTGGGAAAGTCAGGTGTTGCAACCTGCCCAACAGTTATATAATTGGTTAGTGGCTCCAGTAAAAACAGAGTTGGAAAATAACAATGTCGAGACTTTAGTCTTCGTTCTCGATGGCGTTCTTCGCAACATTCCCATGTCCGCTTTACACGACGGCGATCGCTATTTAATTGAAGACTATGCCATCGCGATCGCACCCGGTATCGAACTGTACGAACCGACAAACAAACGCCATCGATGGCGCGTTCTAGCTGCCGGACGCAGCAATTTTGATGATTTAGAAGAATGGAATAATTTAACCAACGTTACCGAAGAAATTGAGGCGATCGACAACATTTTACCGACCGATCGCTTGCTCGAAGCATCCTTTACCCCAGAAGCGATCGCGCAACGAATTCGATCGTCGGCATTTTCCATCGTCCACATTGCTACCCACGCTAAATTTACCATCCGTGCTGAAGATACCTTTATCCAAACAGGTGCAAATCCGGTTAACCTCAACCAACTCACCGAACTATTACGAGTTGGCGATCGCACCGGAGAACGGAATCTCGACTTATTAGTTTTTAGCGCTTGCCAAACGGCAACAGGCAACGATCGCGCCATTTTAGGCTTAGCGGGAGCGGGTTTGCGATCGGGAGCGCGTAGCGTCCTCGGCAGTTTGTGGAACGTCAACGATCGCTCGACTGCCGAATTGATGCGTACTTTTTATCGAGAACTAAACGCTGAGGACAATCCTAGTAAAGCAGAAGCCTTACGCCGGGCACAGCTATCCTTACTGTATAGCGACTCGAAGTTTTCAAACCCCCATTTTTGGAGTCCGTTCGTTCTAGTGGGAAGTTGGCTGTGAGTCTTGCGAATGTCCCAAATGTTCTGCGATCGCGCAGTGACTTTCAGGAGACTCAGCAATCACTTGTTCTTCTAGTTCGTGTTCTCCGATCTGTTCGTACAAACTTGCCAAAGTGCAGTACAATTGAGGGGAAGTTCCCGGTTCGGGCAGCGATCGCTCCAGTAAGTTAATCGCTTCTGACAGTAAGCTATATTGTTTGTAAAGATCGGCTACATTTGTTACCCAGTCTAGCGATCCCTCCGGGGCTTCGATTTCGGCGATGCGATCGCTCATTTCTTGGTATTGGTTGGGGTCGATCGTGGTAAATGCACGCGACACTGGATCCCGCCCGTTGTGGGCGTTGACTGTCAAAAAATAAGTTTGTCCCAGTTGCAAGGGGGAGTCGTTGTAGCGGATCCAAAGTTGAGTTGTTGTCTGTTCCCAAGTGAAATTCGGCCCTTCAATAGTAACTGTATAGCGATCGACCCCTTCCACCGATCGCCAGCGAATAACTGGGCGATCGAGAACTTTTTCGCTATGAGTGGGAGTCACGATTTCGGGAAGGCGATCGGCTGGCGGATCGCGGTAACACTCGTCTGGAGTGCATCGAGGACGGCGAGATACACTTTGGCTGTATTGTACTAGCTCTCCGGCAACGGCCGTTGAGGGAATTTCGATCGCCGACCATAAAAACGCGATCGAAACTAAAATTGTGGAACTACTGTTATCAATCATAGCTGTACGAAACTGTATTTAGCCTTTGTTCTGCTTGGCGTTTCCATTCGATTTCTTCGGGATAGTAATCGCTTGCATTTTGCCAACAACTTTCCCACTGTGGGAGAGCTTCATCAGTTCGATCTTGCCCTTCTAGAACCTGGGCAAGCAAGCAGTTAGCCGCACCTGCATCGGGAAGCAGATCGATCGCGTTTCTTAACGTTTCTTCTGCTTCGTTGTAGTGATGCTGTGCCAACAATGCCCAACCCAAATTCTTTTGGATGGAGTAACGCCCAACATCGGTATCAGTTAAGTTCAAACATTTCCTCAACAAATCTTCTGCGCGATCGTAATTTTGGGATTCAATGTCTAAACGAGCCTCATTGCTGCATCCTGCCGGACTTCCCTTTTTCTTAGCTTGCCGATAATAATGGCTTGCTAAATCCATTTCTTGCAAGTCTTCGTACACGAAGCCCATATTGTTAAGAGCATTGGGTTGGTTGCGATTGAATTTCAGCGATCGCTTAAAATATTTAAGCGCTTCTCCCAACTCTCCATTCTCTAATTTTTCGATTCCCTTTTCATTCAAAGAGCGGGCGATTTGCGGAAAGGCAATTTGATGAATGCCGACAGCCGCCAGTGCCAAACTCGCAGCTAAACAGGATAGCTTCATAGGGAAGCGATCGCGTTTTTGAAAGGGCGATCGCGGTGCATTAACCTCACGTTTGGGTTGCAAAAACTGTTTCCAAGCAGGTAAAATCGCCTTCGGATGTTGGTGGATAACAGGCAACCAACTGGCACAAGGATATTGATTTTCCCAGTGCGTCAATCGCTCTCGAGCTTCGCGAACCGCCAGGTGCAACGGTACGCCCGTGACCAGACTTTCGAGAAAGTATTGTAAGAACAATTGCGCCACTTTGTCGGGGACAATTTCGCGCATGACGATCGCGATCGGAATCTGGAAATCGTCGAGTTCTCGCGCCAAACCCAAGCCGTCGCAAGAGTTAAAAATCACCAGTTGCAAACCCCGTTCTACTGCTTTTCGCAGCGATGCCCACAAATCGTCAATAGGAATACTCTCGCAAGCATTAATGAAAATTTTGCCCGTTTTACCCTGAGTTTGGCTGTGTCCGGCAAAAAAGACAATATCCCAAGTGTGCCGCCACAGTGCGTCGCCGATTTGCTGTTGCGTCGGTTCGACGAGAAATTGGATTTCGGTGTTGGGCAGTTGCTCGAGAAATTCGCGATCGCGATCGAGATCGATTCCTTTGCGGTTGCCTAAAATTGCCAAAATCTTAACGCGATCGCCCGGTTCTGGAGGCAAAACCCGGATTTGCTTGGCCTCCAAACAACTGAGAACGATATCCGATCGCGGATAGTTCCGGCAAAAATCCCACAAGTGCCAGGGCAATTTTTTCGCATCCCAGTCATCCGTGCGTAGCAAGATCCGCACGTCCTCTTCTTTGCTCAATTCTTCACGCAAGCAGATATCGATCTTGCGAAACGAATCGGCTTTCAACCAATTGTCGAGCTCGTCTTGTAATTCTTTCCCAGAAACCTGACATTCGGCAACCGTAATCGGTAAGTCATCCTTCCAAATTTGCTTGGGTTTCAACCGCGATCCACCCCCGTCGGGATAGGGAGGTTCGACTTGACGGTATTTTTTTTGCCAGTGCTCGTACAAGCGATCGGCAAGTTTGGGGTTGGGGGGTAACACCCCCGAAATCTCAATATCGGCACGTCCAGTTTCGGTACCGATTTCCAATAGGGCATGAAACCCTTTATATTGCAGATCCCCCTCTAATCTGAGGACGACTAACTTGGTCATTGGCGATTCCCACGCGATCGTCGTTGTTTAACGCGAACCCGATTACTAGCTTAATTCTAACCGAGGGGTGACGATCGCGCAAGGTTTGGCCCCTCTTTTATTTGACCGCAAGCATTCAGGCGATCGTGGAGATCCCCTACAGTTACATCTTCTGTTATTGGTTTTGATGAATTCGCGATCGCTTCAATACTTCTATACAAATTTTGTTGATTTTTCTTGACAGCGATCGCTTTTTCTTCTCCCGATCTCCCCTTAGAATGAAACAGCCCTAGGGAGGGTGAGGGGTGTAGAACTCGCGTTAACGCTACTTTTGCAGCGTTTCCACAGACACTCCCAACCAACGTTCTAAGTTGTCTTGCTGCTGAGGAGTCGGCTTTTCGAGGGGAACGAGTTTGTAGCGACTGGGGTGCGGTTTCCCCAGGGTGACGGGAACCGTTCGCAATTCGTCTTGATGGAAAAAGCTGATGTCTACGGTATCGCCAGGGGAGAAGTCTTTCAGGCGATCGTTCCATTGAGAAGCCGAAACCCGCAAACCGTCGATAGCCAGGATCTCGTCTCCGGTATCAATTCCGGCTTTTTGTGCTGGAGAATCAAACTCGACAAATTGGACAGTATTCCCTTGGTCGCTATTAAATCGCACCCCTAAAAATGGTGGTTGCTTGCCGCGATCGCTCTCAACTTTCAACCCAAATGGTGCTAAATATTCGTCGAGGGGCAGTTCCCGCGTCCCGTGAATATAGTGATGTAGAAAATCACCGAAATCGCATCCCGCTACCGACTCGATAACCTGACGCAACTGCGACGGCGAGTAGCCAATTTCATCTTTACCAAACTGCTGCCACATTTGCCGCATTACATCGTCGAGCGATCGCTGATTTTTCGTGACTTGGCGAATTTCCAAGTCCAACATCAAGGCAACGACCGCCCCTTTTAAGTAGTAGGAAATCTGGGCGTTATCGCTGTTGGCATCCCGGCGATAGAGTTTGATCCAAGCATCGAAACTCGACTCGCCTAGGGGTTGCACTTTGCGCCCCGGCGTGGTTAAATAGCGGTTGAGATCGTTGCTCAATCCTTTTAAGAACGCTTTGCCATCGTAGACTCCGGCTCGCAACGGCAGTAAAATATCGTAGTAGCTGGTGACACCTTCGCAGAACCACAGGGACGTGGTATAAACTTCCCGTTCGTAGTTAAATTTCTCCAAGGCTTTGGGACGAATGCGCTTCACGTTCCACAGGTGGAAAAATTCGTGGGCCACCAACTGCATGAAGCGGTGATATTTATCGCGATCGCCAAATCCTAACCGGGGATAGTTTAGCGAACAGCTATCTTTATGTTCTAAACCGCCGTAACCGCTTGCGGATAGATGTAAGATAAATAGATAGCGATCGTAGGGCAACTCGCCAAACAGTTGCGCCTCGGTATGGATGATTTTCTTCGTGTCCGCGATCGCGGCTTTTGCGTCGAAGTTTCCCCGTCCCCAAACCACCAAATCGTGATCTTTGCCTTCTACTTCAAAGGAGTAGAGTTGGTGCGTGCCAATTTCAAAGGGACTGTCAACTAGGGTATCGAAATCCGGCGATCGATAGGTCAAGGGTTTCCCTGGAACTGAAGGTAATGCAGTGGCGACAGTCCAATTCGGATCGGGAGGGACGATCGTCACTTCAACGGGAGAATTTTCCCAACCGGGAACAAAGAAAAACAGCGCCGCCCCGTTAAAATAGCCGTGAGTGGTATCGAGGTGGTTGGTACGGACGGTTAACTCGTTGGCAAACATCCGATAGCGAACTTCAATTTCCGATGCGCCTTCCGTGTCGATCTGCCAAGAATTTTTACTGACCTTTCGCCAGGATAGTTGTTGGTGCGATCGCGTCGTCGCCGAAAAATCCTGCAAGTGTTTGGCATATTCGCGTACCAAATAGGATCCGGGAGTCCACACAGGAAACCGCAATTCCAGGAGATCGTCCTTCCACTCCGATAAATGCAGCGTTACATCGAATAAATGTGCCGTCGGCTGCATCGCCACCCGATAGCGGAGGTTGGCGGTTTGCTGGGATGGGGGTTGCACTCGCACGGGGGTGGTTTGCGTCATCGGTGAAGAGGAATGCTGTCAGCGCGATCGTTTAACCTAGTGTAACAGGTTGGCGTTCTGTTCGCATCTTTGCGTCGATCGCCACCGATAACAGTAACGCATTTAACCAAACGGAGATCTATCCAATTAAAAATTAAAAATTAAAAATTTTCATCCCACCCTATGCGCTACGCTAACGGTAAGATTGGGGCAAGTGTCTAAAGTCAGAGGGTAAGCATTCAGGTCAAAGCAAGAAACCCGGTTTCTGGCAGATCTCCAGATAAAATTCGAGTCTATCCTTTGAGAAACCGGGTTTCTACCGCCGAGATGCGATCGGACACCTGCATAGTTACGCTAGAGGTTTGTATCCATGAGATTCTCAGTCACATTTCTATTTTTAGAAAACGTTCTCTTCTTTTGTGCGGCGACTCTGTTTTTAATCGTCGTCGATCGCGCTTGGAACAATTTAAAACCGTTCGAGATTCCCAAGCCGTTACCGGGATGGTTTAAAATTTGGTTTGGCACGATCCAAATTATCGGCGGTATTCTCCCCCTCATCGCTTTGTTACTATGGGGCGTTTGGTGGCACTATCCCCTCGTCGCCATGATTTTACTGCCGTATTTGTTACAATTGGGCTTGCAAATTGCCTCAGAATATGTTACTCATTACAGGTGGCGATCGACTGCTTGGGTCATGGTTCCCTATCTCTACCTTCCCTTTCGGTTTTGGCAACTTTACGAAGGGCTAACTTGGCTCGACGATCGACCGGAATTGATTTGGATTCGCTATCTCCTCATTGCCAATCTTGTCGCCTGGATCGGCAACTATTTACTCGATTTGGCCCAACTTCCGCGCCTGTTTCGCTGGCCGAGTTTGGAAGAAGAAACACCCCCTTCTTAAGTGAGGTTATTTCTCGTCCTTCCACTGTACCGCACAGCCGATCGCGTCGGTTCCAAAGGGTTCTACGTCGCCATTGTCTAACAAGCGGACGATCGCGTCTTTAAAATACGCCTGCTGTACGCCATTGGGATCGTCAGCGTTATCGTCGATGGCACCTCCGTAACAAACCCGACCGCTTTTATCGATTAAAAAGGCTTGCGGGGTCACTTCTACGTTAAACCCTTTGGCCACATCTTGGGTGACATCGCGAACGTAAGGAAAATTGAGATCGAACTCAGTTTTAAACTCGCGCATTTTCTCGAAACTTTCTTCGGGGTCGCCATCGCCATCGTTGGGATTGATGCCCACTAAGGTAAAATTGCGATGGGAAAACTCGCTTTGGATCTGCTTGAGGCGATCGAGATACTGTCGCACCTTCGGACATCGATTGGCCATAAACACCACGCCAATCGCACTATAGCGTTCTAAATAGGTTCTGAGGTGATGAACTTCTCCCGTAATACCGGGAAGTTCAAAATCTGGGGCGTAGCGACCGATAATGGTTTCCGAAGTTTGCATGATAGCTGAGTGGATAGTTCTGTTACGCTCGATCTAGGGAGTAGAAGCGTCTGGCTTCCGCAGTCGAGATCGGGATATCCTGAATCCCCAATCTATTTTAACACTGAGTGCAGCCATTTTACCAAATTTTCAACTGAGATAAGTATAGCTGCGGAGGCTGCGTTCGTAGTGTTGTAGCAACAGTTGGGATTCGTCTAAGTGAATTTTACCCTCTTTGAGGGCGCGTTCGCTGTGCTTGCGAATGTTTTCGAGCAAGTCATCTGCGTCGTACTGCACGTATCCGAGTACCTCGTGCATGGTATCGCCTTTGACAACGTGCTCGATTTCGTATCCGTTGGGGGTCATTTGGATGTGGACGACATTGGTATCGCCAAACAAATTGTGCAGGTTTCCCATGATTTCTTGATACGCACCTACCAGAAAAATGCCTAAATAATAGGGTTCTTTTTCGGGGAGTTGTCCTGCTTCGGCCCGATCGCGCAACGGATGCAATTCTAAAATCGACTTGACATCGAGTAAATCGATAAAGCGATCGACTTTTCCTTCGCTATCGCAGGTGAGATCGGCCAGGGTTCCCCGTTCGGTGGGTTCTTCGTTGAGACGGTGGATGGGAAGAATGGGAAACAACTGATCGACTCCCCAGCTGTCGGGGATCGACTGAAACACGGAAAAATTGGCGTAGTAAATGAGCGACAAGTCTTTTTCTAGGCTTTCTAAGTCATCGGGAACGTAGTCTTGTTGGCGAGCAATTTCGCGGATTTTCTTGCAGCAGGCCCAGTAGAGTTGCTCGGCTTTGGCGCGTTCGGTCATGCTCAAATAGCCAAAGCTAAATAGGCTGGTGGCTTCTTCTTTAAACTGGAGAGCGTCGTGATAGGTTTCCTGGTAGTTCTCAGCCGAGATAGAAGCGTAGGTTTCGTAGAGGTTTCGGATCAACAGATGATCTTTTTCGCGATCGACCGAGGGAAGGTCAGCAGGTACATCGCTGGTAGCTAAAACATTGAGAATTAGCACGGAATGATGAGAGGCGATCGCCCGTCCGCTTTCGCTAATTAAGGTAGGAAAGTTGACTGCTTTCTCTTCGCAGGCTTCTTTAACCTCGGCGACAATATCGTTAGCGTAGTTTTGGATATTGTAGTTCTTCGAGGCATGAAAATTGGTTTTAGAACCGTCGTAGTCGATCGCCAAACCGCCGCCTACGTCTAAATAGTTCATATTGGCCCCTAATTTTGCCAACTCCGCGTAAATTTGACTGGCTTCGCGAATTGCTTCTTTAATGGTGTCGATGCTTGACAGTTGGGAGCCGACGTGATAGTGTAAAAGTTGCAGCGAATCTAACAAGTTGGCTGCTTTGAGTTGCTCGATCGTCCAGACAATTTCGGGAACGTTCAAGCCAAATTTAGCGCGATCGCCTGTGGTTTCGCTCCACTGTCCGATGCCTTTACAATGCAGCCGCACGCGCACGCCTAAAACGGGAACAATATTCAGTTCGCGGCTGACTTCAATGGCTAGCAACACCTCTTCGGGTTGTTCTAAAACAATAATCGGAACCTGTCCCAACCGAGTTGCCAGCATGGCCGTTTCGATGTAACCGCGATCTTTATAGCCATTACAAATGACCAACGTTCCCGGTTTTTGTAAGCTGGCTAAAGCAATTAACAATTCCGGCTTCGATCCGGCTTCCAAACCAAATTTATAGGGTTCGCCAAAGCGGACGATATCTTCAATGACGTGACGCTGTTGGTTGCATTTGACCGGAAAAACCCCCCGATAGGTTCCGGGGTAGTTGTAGCGGGCGATGGCCTTGGCAAAACAAGCATTTAAGCGTTCGATGCGATCTTCTAAAATATCGGAAAAACGCACCAACAAGGGTAACTCGATATTGCGCTTTTGTAACCCACTCACCAGATCGTACAGGTCTAAGGAACCCCCGCGATCGCCTTGGGGAGAAACCGTGACGCGACCGGCCGCATTGATGGCAAAATAAGGATCGCCCCAACCGCGAATTCGGTAGAGTTCCTCACTGTCTTCGATCGTCCAAAAACCTTTGGCCGAAGTGGGTCGATCTTGACGGCGGCGATCTTTTTTGACCTGCGATACCATTAGCGTACTTCCTCGCGACGATGCCATTGCCTAGTTTAACCGCGATCGCGCGGCAATGGGTAAACTGAGAATCGAACCCACACCACTCGACTTGCCCGATCGTGCAAATTCTGATTTACTCCTATAACTACCATCCCGAACCCATCGGTATCGCCCCCCTAATGACCGAACTTGCCGAGGGGTTGGTACGCCGCGGCCACCAGGTACGGGTGGTGACGGGAATGCCAAACTATCCCCAACGTCGCATTTACGAGGGCTATCGCGGTAAATTATACATCACCGAACAGCGCCATGGGGTGACGGTGCAGCGCTGCTACGTGCGGATCCGTCCGCAGCCGGGATTGGTCGATCGCGCTTTACTCGAAGGAAGTTTCGTTGTCACTAGCTTTTTTCAGGCCCTCAAAGGTTGGCGACCCGATGTTATTTTACTCACCATTCCGCCGCTAACCACTTGTGTGCCGGCCGCGGCGATCGCGACCCTACAACGAGCCCCGATCGTCCTCAACGTCCAGGATATTTTACCCGATGCGGCCGTCCATACGGGCTTGCTGACCAATCAAAAGGTCATTCGCACCTTTGAAATTTTAGAACAGTTTGCCTATCGTCGCGCTGCCAAAATCAGCGTTATTGCCGAAGGGTTCGTGGATAACTTACGCGAAAAGAATGTCGATCTCGATAAGATCGTCCGCATTCCCAATTGGGTAGACGTAGATTTTATTTGCCCCAAAGACAAAGCTAGCAGCTATTTTCGCACCGAGAACGGCTTAGAGGGTAAATTTATTGCCATGTATTCGGGCAATATTGCTTTGACTCAAGGCCTAGAAAATGTGGTGAAGGCGGCGGCGTTACTCAAAGATTTACCAGACTTGGCGATCGCCATTGTCGGTGAAGAACGAGCCCTAGAACCGTTGCGGGAATTGTGTCGAGAGTGCGAAGCCGATAATGTGGTGTTGCGACCCTTCCAACCCCGCGAGAAGTTGCCGGAAATGCTAGCAGCAGCCGATGTGGGTTTGGTGGTACAAAAGAAAAATGTCCTCTGTTTTAATATGCCGTCTAAAATTCCCGTGATTTTAGCGAGCGGTCGTCCTATTTTAGCATCTGTTCCCGCCGATGGCACGGCAGCGAAAGCCGTCCGCGAAAGTGGTGGCGGGATCGTGGTTCCCCCAGAAGATCCGGACGCGATCGCTCAAAATTTGCGAGAGTTGTACCGCGATCGCGATCGAGTTGAGAATTTAGGACATTTGGCGCGTCAATGTGCTGTCGATCGCTACAGTTTCGATCGTTCTCTCGATCGCTACGAGTCGTTGTTTTCCAGTTTAACTCATGCCCGCTAGAGATACCTTTCACGGTCAGTATTCAGGTGGCACAGAGAAACCCTGGTTTGGTGAAAGGAGAAACTCGGATTT
Source organism: uncultured cyanobacterium (assembly GCA_937121005.1). Taxonomy (GTDB): domain Bacteria; phylum Cyanobacteriota; class Cyanobacteriia; order Cyanobacteriales; family Geitlerinemataceae; genus CAKZKB01. The sequence continues at coordinate 16,162 of CAKZKB010000089.1, forward strand.
TGTCCGGCTATAAGCGAGAAACCGGGTTTCTACACCCGTTTAGCCCAGCATACCTGAATCCTTACCTTTCGCGTATCTTATAATGTGACTGAGGAGGTCATCGCTAAATGGATACCACCGATCGCTACCGTGAGTACGTGCAAACTTTAATGCGCGATCGC
>CAKZKB010000090.1 GCA_937121005.1 uncultured cyanobacterium
AAATTACCGTCAGTCGCACGGGAATTACTAGCGAAGCGTTAACGATCGACTACAATTTAGGCGGAACGGCGGTTAACGGTTCTGACTATGTTAATCTCGACGGTACGATTACGATTCCAGTTGGGAAATCTTCGATAACTCTACCGATTTTACCCATCGACGATACGGTTGACGAACTCGATGAAACGGTAACGTTTGAGTTTGCGGAAAGTAGCAAGTATGACTGGATCGGCGATCGCACTGCGACGGTGAGTATTGAGGCGATCGATTCTGGGGCGACGGAAGATGGTAATGCGGCGACGTTTGCCATTACTCGCGAGGGGTTGGCGGACGAACCGCTAACAGTGAAGTTGGCGATCGCTGGCGATGCGGAAAATGGATCGGATTACGTTCAACTGACAGAAACGGTGACAATTCCGGCGGGAGAAAATACCGTGACGCTTCCGGTTATCCCGTTGTTTGACTACGACGCGGAGGGAGATGAAACGGTTCAAATTAGCATTGTTGCTGATGAGGATTACTATGTTGGCGATGCGACTGCTAATGCGACGATCGCTAACAGCAATACCACCTCTCGGTACGGTTCGTTTGTCTACGAAAACCCGGAAACGGGACATCTCTACATTCTCAGCAACAAGGATACCTGGCATGGCGCACAATCGCAAGCTGAGGCGTTAGGTGGTAATTTGGTGACGATAAATAATCAATCGGAACAGGATTGGTTGTTAGATACTTTCGGTGATTCGACATTTTGGATCGGACTAACCGATAGCGAAATTTACGGTGCGGAAGAAGGTCAATTTCAGTGGATTGGTGGAGAAACTGCTAATTACACAAATTGGCATTCTGGCGAACCGAATAACTCGACACAAATGCTTTCAGACGGAGAAGATGTCGTTCATTCTCGTCTCGATACTAGCGGTGAGTGGAACGATACAATTCCTAACCAGTTTTATTCGGGGGTTATCGAAATCGATCCGGCGACGCTAGACAAACCGATCGTCAATATTATGGTGACGGATGCAGAAGCGGGAGAAGATGGCAATGCGGCGCAAATTGTCGTGACTCGCATCGGCAATTTGGATGAAGATCTGACGGTTAACTACAACTTGACTGGCGATGCAGCCAACGGTATCGACTATCAGGAATTGCCGGGAACGGTGACAATTCCGGCGGGAGAGTCGTTGGTGACGATTCCGATTTTAGTTAATGAAGATGGCGAAACCGAAGGAGATGAAACTCTGACGCTGAGTTTGGCTACTGCTGCGGGTTACAGCATCGGTACGCATGGGAAAGGTCAGGTGACGATCGCTGAAGGTGAAACCAAAGCACAAACCATTTACACCCATCCCGAAACAGGTAACAAGTATATCTTAACCGTACCCGATACCTGGTTAGGCGCACAAGAACAGGCGATCTTGTTGGGTGGTAATTTGGTGACGATCGACAGTGAAGCTGAAAATCAATGGCTAGCCGATACATTTCCTCTACAGCGTTATTGGATCGGCTTGAATGATAGCCCAACTTATGGTAATTCTGAAGGGAATTTCCAATGGGTTAGTGGAGATCCAGTCAGTTATACGAGTCTGCGTGGAACTGACAATGTTTTATACACTCCTGAAGGTGAAGATTTCTTTGAGTTTAATTTCTTACGAGAACCGGGTGCGTGGAATGACATTATTCCCGATTTAACACCGAATTTAGGTTTTCCAAATCCTTCCGGTATCGTTGAAATTACCAATGATATTCCTAGTATCAACATCGACCCCATCCCTCAATTCACAAAACTCGAAAATTCCTTCGGAAGTGCCACCGATACCACCATCGATCGCGACGGAAATATCATCGTCGTCGGGGAAACTTGGACGGACTTCGCGGGTACGCGTGAAGGACTCAGCGACACGGTTGTAGTCAAATACGACAGCGACGGCAACCTACTCTGGAAATACCAATTGGGTGACGAGTCTCGCGACTGGACTCGCGGTGTTGATGTCGATGCGGATGGCAATATTTACGTCGTCGGTTCTCGCGGCGACGACAGCCAACAAGATCGCAATTCTGCGATCGCCAAACTCTCTCCCGACGGACAACTATTGTGGGAAAAAGCGATCGAAACCACGTTTAACAACTGGACTCAGGAAGTTGTAGTCAGTGGCGATGGCAGTTTCTATATCACTGGCATCACTGGCAATTCTCTCGCAGATGGTAGCGTTACCTCTGCTGGCGATGCCTTTGTCGCACATTACGACAAAGATGGCAATTTGTTGTGGAGTGGAGAATGGGGAACTCCCGGTAACGACACGGGAACCGGAATTGCTGTCGATAGCGATGGCAGTATTTATGTGGCTGGAACCGCTAACGCGACTTATACTAATGAGGGAGGAGATTTTGTCTCTGATGCCTTCATTGCCAAATACAACAATAACGGCACGTTAGCCTGGTCGCAAGAGTTTGGAACCGCGAGTAAAGACTGGATTAGCGACATCAAAGTTGATGCGGACGACAATCTCTATGTTGTCGGACAAACTGACGGCGATCTCGCTGGCGAGAATGCAGGCGATCGCGATTTATTTATCGCCAAATACGACAAAAATGGTAACGAATTGTGGACGAAACAGTTGGGAACGGCTGGTAAAGACGGTAGCGGTTTTGCGGAAGAGGAATTGGCGATCGACGAAAATGGCAACCTCTATGTCGTCACCGAAACCACCGGATCGTTAGGCGGTGAAAATGCAGGCGGACGGGATGCAGTTATCTTGCGTCTCGATGCCGAAGGTAATGTCACTTGGAAAGAACAGGTTGGCAGTACGAAAAACGAAGCCTTCAAAGGTGTGGCAACTGATGGTAACGGTAACTTGGTTGTTGCCGGATTTACTAGCGGGACGATCGACGGGGAAACTGCTAATATGGTCGATTTTCTGGTGAAAACCTATCGCCTCGACACCCAAACCTACACCGAAGATACGCCGTTGGAACTCACCGGAATCGCGATCGCGGATACAGACAGCGACACGGTGACGGCGACGCTAACCCTCTCCGATCTTAACGCTGGAATTTTGACGGGAGGCGATTTCGATCCGGCGACGGGAACCCTCACCATTAGCGGTAGTGTAGCGGTGGTAAATGCAGCGTTGGCGGCGGTTCAATTCGTTCCGGCTGAAAACTATAACAGTGATGTAACGATTTCCACTACAGTGACGGATGGGAATATTGAGAACCCGATCGTCGGTCAAACGATTATATTGAAGGGTGAAGCTGTCAACGATGCCCCCACGCTTAATACTGTAAAAACATTTTTTGGTGAAGATGTCAATCCCAATGGCCGTCATTCGCCTCTTGTTAATACACCTAACACCGATGCTGCTTACAGCGACTTTGTTGCTAAGCTAGACAGCATCAGCGTCGAAGACTTAGAAAGTTTCGCCCATGGCGACGAACCCGATACCTTTACCTTTGGCAGCCAAACTGCTACCCTTTCCGGAGGTACTGTTGGCATTCACGACTTTTCCACAGGAAAGTATCACAATGAAGGTACTTATCCACATTCGGGAGATAAGTATCTCTTCCAATGGGGAGAAGATGCAGAATCGTTTACTATCAACTTTGACACTCCTCAATCTGCTTTCGGTTTCTCCACAACCGATATCGGCGATGTTGGCGGCGAACTCATCCTGACGTTGCATCGCGAAGATGGTAGCAGCGAAGAAATTACGGTTCCTAATCAAGCAGGTAGCGGTGGATCGTCTTTCTTCGGCGCGATCGATGAAGAGAATCCCTTCGTAGCGGTGACGCTAACCAACACCAACGCGGCGGTAGATATGTTCGCTTACGATAACTTCATCATTGGCGACGTGAAACCCACTGCTAACTTCCCAGAAGCAGCAACCCAGCATCAACCCCAGACAGTGACTTACGCAGAACTTCTCGCTGCTTCGGATGCCAAAGATGTGGACGGCGATGCTATTTCCTTCGTCATTGACAGCATCGATCGCGGGACTGTAACCGTCAATGGTAACGCTGTTGTTCCCGGTGTTACCACTGTTTCTAAAGGCGACAAACTCACCTGGATTCCCAACGAAGCGGGGGATAGCATTCCTGCATTTAGCGTCAAAGCGAGTGATGGGAATTTAGTTTCCGATACCGCCGTCGCCGTGACAATGGCTGTGGCTTCTCGCCAAGATATTCAGGTCAATACTTATATCGAAAGCACTCAAAGTCAACCATCTATCGCACCTCTCAAAGATGGCGGTTATATCGTCACCTGGCATTCTATATACCAAGATGGTGGCAGCTATGGTGTCTATTCTCAACGCTTCGATGCCAACAGCCAACCCGTTGGTGAGGAAACTCAAGTTAACACTACCACAAATAGCGCTCAATGGTCTCCTGTTGTTACGACTCTAGATGATGGCAGTTATGTCATTGCTTGGGAATCTTACAATCAAGATGGCAGTAGTTATGGCATTATTGGTCAACGCTTTAATGCGGAAGGGAAGCCAGTGTCGGAAGAGTTTGTCGTTAACACTTATACCAACAGCAATCAACGCAAACCCGCTATTACTGCTTTAGATAATGGCAACTTTGTAGTTGTCTGGCATTCTCTGAATCAAGACGGTAGCAGTAATGGCGTTTACGGACAAGTGTTCGACAGCAATGGTAACAAAGTTGGTGACGAATTCCGTGCCAACAACCACACTGACGGATATCAAGCCGAACCTGCTGTAACCCCTGTATCCGATGGTTTTGTAGTGACTTGGCATTCGGAAAATCAAGATGGCAGCGAGGACGGTATTTTTGCTCGCAAATTCGATAATACCGGAAATGCGATCGCGTCAGAATTTCCCGTCAACAGCCATACCGACGAATCGCAATCCTATCCCAGTGTTGCGACTTTCCCCGATGGCAGCTACATCATCACTTGGCAATCAGAAGATCGAGATGGCAGCAGCTATGGCATCTACGGACAGCGTTTCGATGCCGATAATAATCCGCTCGGTGATGAATTCCGTATCAACACAACGGCAACCAGCCATCAAATCAACTCTGCCGTCACCACGCTTTCCGATGGCAGTTTTGTTGTCACCTGGCAGTCCTACGAACAAGATGGCAGCCTCTATGGAATCTTTGCCCAACAGTTTGATAACAATGGCAATTCTGTCGGTGAAGAATTTCAGGTTAATACTTCATCTCACAGCCATCAAGGTTTACCCGTTATTACTACGTTAACGGATGGACGATACGCGATCGCGTGGAAATCTGACTCGGGTTCGTACTCTGGCGATGGTAGTGGACGTGGCGTTTTTGTCCAAACCTTTAGCAGCAATATTTCCGAAGCCACTGACACGGAAAATGCGATTCCCGAACTCAGTAAAATTAACCTCACACCTGCCAATTATCAGCACTCGGGTAGCACCGATCCGAAGACAGAAAGTTGGCAACAAGGTTTCTTTGAAGGAAATACAGTTGGTGCAGTCAACGACAACGGAATTGAGGCTTGGATTACGGGTGATAATTCCAGCGAACTTGGTTCTGGAGCAAATTACAAGCAGTATCCAACTACCGTACAAAATGTCTTAGCGACTGAAAATGGTTGGAAGCTAAAAGCCAATTTCAAAATTGTCTCAGCAGACGACGATCTCAAAGGTTCCGTCATGCTGTTATATCGGAACACATTAAATGGATATCAGCTTCACTTTGGCTCCGACTCAGATGGTAATACATTAGTTCTTTGGTTAACCAACGAAGAAACTTTCACTCATACGCTGACAGGAGTTTCTGCCGAAGAATATCACGATTACGAGTTGGTATTCGATCCCGAAACTGACACGGCGAAATTATTAGTCGATGGTGAAGAAAAACTCTCCGGCTATCCGGGATACGACGCTAGCGGACTCCGATCTGAATCTGCTGATGACAGTATTGTTTTGTGGGGTTCAGGTTCCAGTAGCGGTCAGGGTTCTGCCTACTGGCAATCTGTCGAGTTTGAAACCCTGAAACCGCAACCGACAGCATACAAACCCTATTCCATTTCCTACGCGGAACTGCTAGCCGCTTCCGATGCCAAAGATGGCGACGGCGACGACATTGATTTCCTCATTGACAGCATCGGATCGGGAACGGTAACTGTCAACGGCGTACCTGTCGAAGCGGGTGTCACGACTCTTTCTCCCGGCGATGAATTGGTCTGGATTCCCGATACGGCTGGCGATGCAATTCCGGCATTTAGTGTCAAAGCCACTGATGGCGAAGCGACTTCCAACGCAGTGGAGGTGAAACTTGATGTCGCTGGTAATCCTGCTACCTTTATCGCACCAGATACCCCTTATCTCAGCTTCGATGACAGTCCGTTTAAGGATGTCGAGTTCGACTATTTCCATCTCGAAGATTTTGAAGATGGATCGTTGAACGTTCCCGGTGTCACCGCATCTGCTGGAACGGTGACATCTGGAATCACAACGGATTCCGTTGATGGCGACGATGGTAACATTGATGGTGAAGGTAGCCTCGGTCACAGTTGGCTGAGTTTAACACCTAACAACACGATCGAGTTTACCTTCGATAAAGATGTTCTCGGTGACTTACCCACTCACGCCGGAGTTGTGTGGACGGATGTCGGATTTTCCACTCATCCTTTAGGCAATGGATACGGTTCGGTTCAATTGGAAGCCTTCGATGCGGATGGCAATTCTTTAGGCATTATTGGCCCGAAAGAAGTCGGTGATGGTACGGGTGCACCTTCAGTTAGTGACGATCGCTTTCTCGGTGTCACTCACGATAAAGGCATTTCTAAAATTGCTGTCACCATGCCAGATAGCCAAAATTGGGAACTGGATCACCTCCAATTCGGACATGAAGCGATTCCGAACAACTCCTGGATCCGGCAATTGGGAACTGCCGACACTGACAGTTTCCGAGATGTAACTGTTGACAACGAAGGGAATGTCTTCTCAGTGGGTTCTACCAACGGGACGATCGCGGATACAGGTCTTGGCGGTTACGATGCCTTCGTTTCCAAACACGATGCGGATGGTAACTTATTATGGACTCAGCAACTTCCCATCGGCAATGGTAACGAAACGGGTAGCGGAGTCGCTACCGACAGCGAAGGCAATGTTTACGTGACCGCGTGGAGTCAAGCTGGCCCCTACCACTTCTATTCGTTGCTGTATAAATACGATCGCGATGGTAACTTTGTGTGGTGGCGAGGGTTGCCAACCAGCAACGTTCCCTGGGATGTAAAAGTCGATGGCAACGACGATGTTTATGTGGTTGGCGATGGCAATTTACCCGGCGAAACTCCCGTCGGACTTACTGAAGCCTGGATTCTCAAATACGACAGCGAAGGGAATACATTGTGGCAAGACCAAATCGCCACACCTGCCGAAGATCGTGCCATGAGTTTGGCGATCGACGACAACAATAATGTCTATTTGGGTGGTGTAATTTCCGGTTCCGTCAATGGCGAACCCTACGCTGGCAGCTTGGATGGCTTCGTAGCCAAATATACGCCAGAGGGAACTCGCGAATGGTTGTCGCAACTGGGAACCTGGGGGGTCGATCGCGTTCGTGGCATGACTGTGGATGGCGATGGCAATGTCATCGTCGCTGGCATGACGGACAAAAATTTGGCCGGCGATAATCAAGGCGGTATGGATGGTTTCGTGGCCAAATTTGATGCCAACGGACAGTTAATTTGGTCGGAACAAATCGGATCGTCGGGAACCGATGCGGCGTTCGGTGTAGTTGTGGACAGCGACAACAATATTTACGTTCAAGGAACCACAGACGGCAACCTTCACGGCGAAACCAATTCGGGACAAACCGATGTCTTTGTCGCCAAATTCGATCCCAATGGCAACCGCATTGCCACTGAGTTATTGGGAACCGCACAACACGACGGTTCGCCGGGGGCAATCGCGATCGATCGCAGCGACAATCTCTATCTGGCTGGCGATACTTTCGGGATTTTAGAAGGGGAAAATGCTGGCAGTAACGATGCTTGGGTGGCGAAAAACGCGATCGATTTTGATGTCCCCCACCCCTGACTTAAACGCGATCGTCGTCAACGATCTCAATCCTGACGATACCGTTACCGTTACCTTAACCCTCAACGACCCCAATGCTGGAATCCTAGAAACTGATGCCACCAACGCTGAGAGCACCTTTAGTAATGGCATTTTAACCCTTCGCGGTACTGTTTCCGAGGTCAATGTTGCCCTAGATACGGCTCGCTTTGTTCCCGCAGAGAACTATACTCAAGATGTCACCTTGACGATCGCCCTTACAGATGGCAAGATTGCCCAACCCATATCGCGGGAAATTCTGCTGAAGGGATCGTAAAAAATATCGGTGCAATTTTATACAGATAGGGATCTTGCCCGGACTCAAATGTAACATTTTGTAACAATGCGGGCAGCTTGCCGTAAAAATCGCCTTTTAGAAGCGATAGAAGTATAGAATGCGTCATGGACGAGGGAGGTTTCGGCCCCATCGCCATGGCGATGGCATCTCCCCAACTCTCTCAAAGTGGATCCAGACTCGTGTTAGCTGTCAAACCCTCGATTCTCCGAGTTCTCCTACCCCTGCTACCGATCGCCACTTTCCTACCGCGATCGGTGATCGCCCAGATCGTACCAGACAACACACTACCCAATAGCTCGATCGTCGTTCCCGATGGCAGTACCTTCGTCATCGAAGGAGGAACAACGGCGGGAACGAACCTATTTCATAGCTTCGAGGACTTCTCGATCGACACCGATACGAGTGTGTTTTTTAACAACGATCTCGACATCGATCGCATCTTTACGCGAGTTACTGGAGATTCCATTTCCAACATTGACGGTTTAATTGAAGCCAACGACATCGCCAGCTTATATTTTCTCAATCCCAACGGCATCGTTTTTGGCCCCAACGCCCAATTAAACATTGGCGGTTCCTTTTTAGCCACAACAGGCGAAAGTTTTAACTTTGCCGATGGCAGCGAGTTTAGTGCTGTTTCTCCCGAAAGCAGCCCCTTACTCACCGTTAGTTTACCTGTAGGAATCCAATATGGAGCCGATCCGGGGGATATTGTTAACGAGTCAATGTTCTCCATTCCTGAACTGAATGAGATGGGCGAACCCATTCTCGATGAGATGGGAGAACCCATCGAGTTTATTGTTGGTTTAGAAGTTTTTCCAGAGAATACGATCGCCCTTGTTGGCGGCAATATCGATATTCCCGGTGGCGCAGTATCGACCTTTGGCGGTAACATCGAACTGGGTAGCGTCAGTGAAAATAGTTTCGTTGGTATCGAGGAAACCGAAACTGGGTTTACTCTCGACTATAGCAACGTTCAAAACTTTCGAGATATTCAACTGTCTAATTTTGCCCAGGTTAACGCAACTGGTGAAAACGGCGGTAACATTCAAGTCCAAGTAGGACGCTTATCACTAACCGATGACTCGGGTATTATTTCCAATACATTAGGAGACTTTGATGGCGGGACGATCGTCATTGAAGCTGAAGAACTTTTTGCGGATACGGGCGGTTTTATCGACACTTCTACCTTTGGGAACGGTCGCGGCGGCGATCTGTCAGTGAATGTATCGGGGACGATCGATGTAATTGGAACTGTTCCTAATTCCGATGTTCCAAGTGGATTGTTTGCACAGACTGAAGGAAGTGGAAACGCAGGAAATTTAAGTGTTGTTGCCCAAAGGTTAAGTATTTTAGATGGTGCAGAAGTTTCCGGATCGTCTCGCGAACAAGCAACGGGACGAGGTGGAGATGTCTCGATCGATGTTAATATTCTTGAAGTTGTAGGGGGGACACCAGATGGTGCATTTTCGAGTAGCTTAAATGCTCTTGCCAATGTCTTTGGAGAAAGTGGGGGAGATGGTGGAACATTAAACATTCGATCGCAACAGTTAAGCGTTCGAGAAGGAGGACAGATTCTAGTCTCGACCTTTGGAGGAGGAAATTCAGGGAATATTAATATTAATAGCTCGGAATCAATTGTAGTAGAAGGCGGAATAGAAGATCCAGAAGGAAACTTTTTTGAGAGCGGTATTTTTGCCCAAGTTGAGCCAATGACAACTGGATTGGGTGGAAATATCAACATTACCACAGGA
>CAKZKB010000091.1 GCA_937121005.1 uncultured cyanobacterium
TAGCGCACTTCCTTCACACGGAAGGGGTCACTGGTTCGAATCCAGTATCGCCCATGTTTAACGACTTCCAACCGCGATCGCCGAGTTGGCCATGTCGATAAAGATCTCTAACTCGCGATCGGGATCGGCAGTGGCCCCTTTGAGCTCCAAGCGATAGCGAACCCCATCTCGCGTCCACTCCATAACCGGAGGCGAACAGGACGCACCGCAACGCATGGGGTTGTAATAGCCTTCGATCCCTTCAGCTAACTGTACAGTTTCTTCAAACGGTTCGTCCACCTCGTAGTAATCCCCTTCGGTACGCTTGGCAGCAAACATTCCCAAGGCGCAAGCCGTCGATCCGCGACAATTGGGCGTATAGCCGACATCGATCTGATATCCTTGAGGGTCGGCGGTGACATCAGTATAGAGCGTCTCTTCAGGAAGGGGAACCGTACTCGGCAGCAAAATCGGGACATCCGTTTGCGCTTTGACTTGGGGGAGAACCTCTGTGAGAAGAGGGGGTAAGGGTTCCGAGGGCACGGTAGCGGGAGACGCGGGGATGTCTTCCGTTTCCTCAGTGACCTCGGGCAGATCCTCGGCCATTTCTTCGGGCGATCGCACGCTGGGGGAAGCCTCAGTGACGGGATCGGCTGTCTCGGCCGGTTCCTCTGTACGTCCGTAGGTGGTTTCGGTTTCGTCTTCATCCTCGGGCAATGGCCCCCCGCAGCCACCAACGAGAGTGGCGATCGCTAACAGGACAACAACCGACATTTGAAAAGAGCGTTCGTGCACGTTTGGTTCTTTGTCTCTTTACAGCGATCGTAGCGCTTTTGGATGGGTGACAACAAGTAGCGAACAACACCCAAGGCCATCAATGCACGGTTGTTGGGTTTTTATACTTCAACCCAACCTACAGATGTCTGGTCATTGGTAATGGGTAATTGGGGAGGTACGAGGTTTCAAGGATGAAGGATGAAGTAGGAAGGATGAATATTAATTTCTCCTTGTCTCCTTGTCTCCTTGTCTCCTTGTCCCCCAAACCCCTAATCCCCTAATCTAAAAATTGTTCATTGCTCATTGCTCATTGCTCATTGACTTGACCCGATAGCCGATATCGTGGCGATAGTAACTGTTCTCGAACTCGATCGCCTCGATCGCGGCGTAAGCCTTGGCGATCGCGCCAGAAAAGGTCTCGCCGATCCCCGTCACCCCCAACACGCGGCCGCCACTGGTCAGTAATTCGTTACCCCGGCGTTGGGTTCCGGCGTGAAAGACGATCGCCCCCATCTCTTCGGCCGCATCGATGCCTGTAATAACTTTACCTTTTTCGTAGGCTTCGGGATAGCCGCCGGCCGCCATCACCACGCAAGCGGCCGCCCCCGGCTTCCACAAAATCTCGGTTACGTCTGCCAAACGACCTTCGACGCAGGCTGCTATTAGTTCGTGGAGGGGGGTTTCTAATAAAGGAAGCACCGCTTGGGTCTCCGGATCTCCGAAGCGACAGTTAAATTCTAAAACCTTGGCATCCCCTTCGGGAGACACCATCAACCCCGCGTAGAGAACGCCTCGGTAGTCGATACCGCGATCGCGCAACGCCCCGACAACGGGTTCGAGAATGCGACTAACAACCCCATCAACGAGGTGCGGAGGTAAAATCGGCGTAGGGGCGTAGGCTCCCATCCCGCCTGTATTGGGGCCGGTATCTCCTTCGCCAATGGGTTTGTGGTCTTGGGAGGGAACCAACGGACGCACGGTTTTTCCGTCGGTGAGTGCCAACAAAGAAACTTCCTGACCCGACAAAAATTCTTCGATGACAATGCTGTTCCCCGCTTGTCCGAAGCGTCCTTGAAATAAAACATCGATCGCCTGATGGGCCTGCTCGAGAGTATCAGCAACAATAACACCCTTACCCGCAGCCAGTCCGTCGGCTTTGACGACGATCGGCGTGCGGGCCATGGCGGCGTAGGCTCGGGCCTCACCCCGTTGGGACTTGGTAAAGGTTTTACCCTCGGCGGTAGGTACGCCAGCCGATCGCATCAACTCTTTGGCCCAGGATTTACTCGACTCAATTTGCGCCCCGTTGCGGGTGGGGCCGAAAGTGGGAATATTTTTGCTGTTGAGAAAGTCGGCTAAACCGCCAGCGAGGGGGGCTTCCGGGCCAATAACTGCTAGAGACGCACCGTTAACCAGTCCGAAGCGGGCGATCCCTTCAAAGTCACTCAGAGACAGGGCCATATTTTGGCAGCGTTCTAAGGTCGCCGTGCCGCCGTTACCGGGAATACAGAAGATTTGCCGAACGCGGTCGGATTGCAGCAGTTTCCAGGCCAGGGCGTGTTCTCGGCCGCCATTGCCGATGAGCAGAATTTTCACTAGAGATTTCGTCGCGATCGTCGGGGTGATGGTACAAGCAACTCTACCATCCCCCGTTGCGGTTTTCTACTGTTGGTCGGGGAACGATGGCGGTACATCGACGATCGCGCCCCCTTGCTCGAGTAGCGACAGGCGTTCGGCCTCGAGGGTGGCATCGTTGTAGGACTGGGCCAGGGCATCGTACCACAAGCCCTCGGAGGCGTAGATGTCGGCCAGGTCGCGGGGCGAGGTGGCAGCGCGGATTTGCGATCGAGCGGTTGGATCTAGAGGGTCGCGCCGGATCCAACTTTGGGCGAAAATATCTTCAGAGCGGCGATCGCGGTTGCAGACCAAGGCCACCGACCAGCGATAGGTTTCGCCAACTTCTAAAGCGGTTCCGGCGGGCAACTCCACGCGGGTGAGTCCGGCGCGGCCGGGCAGTTGTGTCGTCCACAAGGGGTCGGGATCGCGATCGCGAACGATGGCAAATTCGATGGGGGCCTCGGTATCTCGGGAGAGTTCCCAGAAAAACACCGGGCGATCGCTGCTAGTGGTGCCCGTATGATCGCTAGGCACTAACAGGGTAATTTCGACGGGGTTGGCAGCTAGTTCGCGACAGGAACCGCGCGTTCCGGTGGCGTGGGTGCGGCGCGGGGCCCCGCGATCGGGGGGATTGTAGGTGACGGGACTAGCGGTGGCAAGGTTCGTAGGAGAGAACAGCCACGCGGCCGCAGGCGCTAAGATGAGAAGAGCAAAACGACGAGGGAAGAACATAGGGGTCGAGAGTGTCACAGAGCGCTCGTAGTCGATAAACCCTATTCTATCAAAGGGATGCCCATAAAGGAGGAGCCGCCCCGGAAGCCGGCTCCCACAAGTCGCGGTTTTGTCGGGCGCGATCGCTTATTTAAACCCGATCGCTGCTTGCCAAACAAAGGCCAGCAACAGGAAAAATACCGGGATAATCGGCAGGACATCTACCAGGGGATCGACGAAAGAGTAGGCTTCTGGGAGCTTGGCCAGTAACAGTGCAACTTCCATTTTGTTTAAATGATGTCTGTGGGGGCAACTGATTTTTAAGAATCGCTACAGATTTTACCATACTGAGGCGATCGGGCAAATAGGGACGCGCCGGAAAAGGGGGTAGACGTTTGCCGTCGAAATAGAGTAAGCTAGAAAACTGTGTCTTTGTAAGCAATAGGATCCACAATGACCAAACGCACTCTCGGCGGCACCAGCCGCAAGCGCAAAAGAGTCTCCGGCTTCCGCGTGCGGATGCGAACTCATACCGGACAGCGCGTGATTCGTTCTCGCCGTCGCAAAGGTCGCTATCGCCTCTCGGTGTAGCGATCGCCCCCATTTCTCGAGTGGAGCAGCGTGTTACCCCAAGCCAATCGACTGCGGCGCTGGCAAGACTTCAAAACCGTCTACGATCGCGGTATCCGCCGATCGACCCCGAACCTGAGCCTGCGGGCACTAAGGCGCGGCGACGGCGAACCGACGCGCATCGGTATTTCTATCGGGCGCAAAGTCAGCAAAAAAGCCACGATCCGCAATCGCATCAAACGCCAGTTGCGAGCCATCTTACGGCGCTTGCTGCCCCGCTTGCAGCCCGGTTGGGACGCGATCGTCGGGGTACGACCGGCCGCGATCTCGTGCAATTACGGTCAATTTCTGCAAGAATTAGAGGAGTTGCTGGCGAACGCAGAGGTACTCACCCATGGGCATTCGAGAGGAAACCTACTTTGAAGGCGGCCCCCACGTTGGCGATTTGCTCGTCAATCTTCTCATTGGGTTAACCCTAATCGGGTTGCCCCTAACTGTCGGCGCGATCGTCCGGGCGCTGTGGCTGCGCTACCGGATCACCAACCGCCGCGTCTCCGTCACCGGAGGCTGGTTGGGACGCGATCGCACCGATTTGATTTACAACGATATTGCCAAAGTCGTCACCGTCCCGCGCGGGTTCGGCGCTTGGGGAGATATGGTGATTACCCTCAAAAACGGCAACCGCCTGGAATTGCGGGCCTTGCCTAAATTCCGCGAAATTTACGATTACATCAGCGAGAAAATTTCGGCCCCCGCCCGCCAAGCGAGCGGCCCCCTCGGTCGCGCGTAAAGCTGCGATCGTTCCCCAATTTGTATTTGTAGGCAGACCAACGCGCAAGAGTTACTTTAAGAATGGATTTTGGAGTCGGTTTTCTCTCAAATAACGTCATGCTGCCGATCCTGGATTTCTTTTACGGGATCGTGCCGAGTTACGGACTGGCGATCGTCGCCCTGACCCTGGTGGTTCGCTTTGCCCTCTACCCCGTCAGCGCCGGACAAATTCGCAATATGCGGCGCATGAAAATTGCCCAACCGTTAATGAAAGAGCGGCAAGAACAAATCAAAAGCCGCTACAAAGACGATCCGGCCAAACAGCAAGAAGAACTGGGCAAACTGTTTCAAGAATTTGGCAATCCTCTGGCCGGTTGCTTGCCCTTGCTCATTCAAATGCCCGTACTGTTCGCCCTATTTGCCACTCTGCGGGGATCGCCGTTTACCAACATTAACTATACGGTGAACGTGGAGATTTTGCCCAAAGAGCAAATCGAGCGCATTCAGCCGCAAGTGTTTGCTACCAAGCCCCAAAATATTTATCTCGCTGATGGCGTTCGCGAGCGCATTGTCGGATTGTTACCCTCGGGCGATCGCCTTGCAGTGGGCGAAACTACCGAAGTCGAATTTCAAACCGTTTCTGGCAAACCGTTAAAGGATTTAGTTTCCGAGTACGACGACAGCAACATTCAACCCCAATGGACTGTCACCAAAGGGGAAGAACGCTTGCAAGTCAACCCGGACGGAACCGTTACTGCCTTGCAAGCTGGGGATGCCACGATCCAAGGTACCATTCCCGGTATTGCTGCCAATAAAGGCTTTTTGTTTATTAAAGCCTTGGGGCGCGTGGGAGCCACTGATGCCAACGGCAATATTCACTGGGATATCGTGATTATGGTGGCCTTTTTTGGCATCAGTATGTACGTCAACCAACTGCTTTCCGGGCAGCAAAGCGGTGGCGACAACAGCCAACAGCAAACCACCAACCGCCTGCTACCGATCGTGTTTACGGGGATGTTTTTGTTCTTCCCGTTACCGGCTGGGGTGCTGATGTATATCGTCATCGCCAACATTTTCCAAACCCTGCAAAGTTTCGTAATTTCCCGAGAGCCGTTGCCGGAAAACTTGCAGAAAATTGTCGAACAGCAAAAAAAAACCGCTAAGAAATCCGACAAAAAATCTGACGACGGCACGCGCAAGACCTTACCCTTCGAGCCGGGGTATTCCAAGAAAAAGGAGAAAGCCAAATAGGACGATGAGCGATCGCAATTTACCTGGAAAAGAGTGGTTAGAAACCCTATTCGATCTAGCTGGAGTCGAGACAAGCGTTGAAGTCAAACCCGAAAGCGATTGTTACTGGTTGGTGATTGACGACAGCCCGTTAACCTCCGAGCAAACCTCGATCGCCATTGGTTCCCAAGGAGCCGTTCTCGACTCCTTGCAATACCTGGTCAATACAGTATCGAACCTCAACGCTGCTGAAAACGAACAAACCGCTTACACCGTCGAACTGGGGGGCTATCGGGTCAAACGGGAAGCCCAACTGCGCCAACTGGCCGAAAATGCCGCCGAAAAAGCCCGTCAAACCGGGCAAGAGGTGGAAATTGATTCCCTGTCCGCGGCCGAACGGCGACAGATCCATACTATTTTTAAGGAATGGACGGATCTCGAAACCGAAAGTCGCGGTCAAGAGCCCTATCGCAAGTTGGTGGTGCGCCTGAAGTAATACCGTTAATTTTTGTGTAAGCATTCAGGTTAACCGCCAAGATCCCCCCTAACCTCCCTTAGCAAGACGTGAGGCGCAACAGCAATGGAATTGCCCTCACCCAAACCCCTCGTTAAACAAACTGCGAAGCATCCTTCATGTAGGGGCGAATGGCATTCGCCCTTCCCTAGCAGAGACAGAGAAGGGGATCGGGGACAACCGTGCTAAGATAACGTAGGGTCGATCGTGAAGGATAGAAAAAATGTCCGTACCGATAACAACGGCTTACGATGAAGTCATCGATTTCATTGCCTCGGGCACGACACCGAAAAGCATTGCTGACTTTCAACCCTCCGAAGCGGTGAAGGAGCGAGTTTTCGATCTTATCGATCGCGAGAAAAATGGCGAACTGTCTGCTGATGAGAAATCCGAACTCGATCGTTATATGCTGCTCGAACACCTCATCCGCTTCGAGGAATTAAAAATGCAAAATTAAAAATTCAAAAATGGAGTCTGCTAATTCTGAACTCTGAATTTTGAATTGGAGCGCATCGACGGGTTCTCCCAACAGTTCAAACAGAGATTCTGGGAGAGTTTGGAATATTTTATAAAATAGACTGTCAGTACGCATCAAACTTATACCAGTGGAGCTTCCGCTTCCATTGTACACTAGGTAGAGTCAGAAAAATGATGGGATCTGGGGGGAACCGTTGACTCTAGCTGAACCGTTGGGAGTTGATGAGGGAAGATTTTGCGGACAAAGGGGCGATCGCTTCTAATATGTAAAACGGCTTATCGGCCGGTGGTGTTTTGGGGCGCGATCGGGTACAATCGCTCGTGGCAATTTTTTGTTAAATTTTACAACAGAGTAGATTTGTAGCAAGTTTCGATGGTCTATAATATAAAAATTCTGTACGCTTACAGATCTACATTTAGATTCTGGATTTTACCGACCCGCGCAAATGGCAATTAACTCTCCGTTTAGATACCCAGGTGGTAAGTTCTACGCTCGCAAGTTAATTTTAGAGTACGTTCTCGATCGCCCCGTGTATGTCGAACCTTTTGCGGGTGGCGGTTCGATCTTCTTTGCTAAGGAAAAAGCTCGAGTTAACTGGCTTAATGACATTGACGAAGAACTCGTTAACTGTTATCTAGTTATTCGCGATCGTCCCTACGAGCTCATCGATAAACTAGCAGGAGAACCAGCAACCAAAGAAAGGCATACTTACTATAAAAACCATTACCAACCTCAAAGCGATTTAGAACGAGCCACCCGATGGTTTTATTTAAATCGCACGTCGTACTCGGGTATTATGAAGCCAGAAAGTTGCTATTGGGGCTATGGAGAGAAGTATAGCATGAGGCCAGAAAATTGGCCGCGAAATATTCTGCGGACTTCCCAAAAACTACAGAATGTAAAATTAACAAGCTGGGATTTTGAACGAGTTATGTGGGAGATTCCTAACAATGCCTTCGTATTTGTCGATCCACCATACTACAGCGCCCGACAAGATAACTTCTACACGCATCATTTCACCCAAGAGGATCATTTTAGGTTAAAAAATACTTTGAGAGCAAATAGCGATCGCTTTCAGTTTCTATTAACTTACGATGACGTTCCCGAAATTCGGGAAATGTACGCTTGGGCTAACGCGATCGATGGCAAAGAATGGAACTACACAGTTGGACGAACAGACGACCAGAAAAAGCCGAAACCTGGTCAAGAAAAGAAGAAGAAAAAAGTCAAGGGAAGCCGATATAAAGGTCAAGAGATTTTTGTGACTAACTTCGATCGCGACAGTCAGAACCGTCGAGACGATCGAGCATATCAGCTATCATTACCCTTAAGTTCTGGAAAATATTCCAGTGGAATGTTATACTTGAGACAAAATTCCCTAATTTGCTGTTCCCGGTCAGGCATTGGTAGCGACAGAGAAGGCGATCGGGGACAACTGTGCAAGATAATGTAGCGTCGATCGCGAAGGATAGAAAAAATGTCCGTACCGATAACAACGGCTTACGATGAAGTCATCGA
>CAKZKB010000092.1 GCA_937121005.1 uncultured cyanobacterium
CATAAACCCACCGACGATCGCCGCTTTCGGCGAAAAGGCTTCAGTAAAAATGCTCCCGATCGCGGCCGGAACTTCTGTCACGTTCGCCAACAAAATCCACAACGCCGCTAACGTATAAATCACCGCCATTAGTGGAACCAACGCCGAAGCCACGGCCCCAATGCGACTAATTCCCCCAATAATTACCAACGCTGCCAACGCCGCCACGATCGCCCCAAACAACCAACTGGGCAAACCGGGAATTACTGCCGACACCGCCGCGTAAGATTGGTTGGCTTGGAACATATTACCCCCGCCAAAAGCTGAAGGAATGCAAAACACCGCAAAGACGATCGCCAGCACTTTTCCTAAAGGACGTAGTTTGCCCCCCAGTCCTCGCGATAGAGTGTACATGGGGCCGCCGCGAATATGGCCGGTGTCGGGATTGACGAGACGATATTTCAACGCCAGCGTACACTCGACGAATTTCGTCGTCATTCCCAACAGTCCCGCCACTGTCATCCACAGGGCCGCACCGGGGCCGCCCAACTGAATGGCCACGGCCACGCCGGCGATGTTTCCGAGACCGACAGTGGCCGAAAGGGCAGCAGACAGGGCTTGGAAATGGGTGACTTCGCCCGGTTCTTCGGGATCGTCGAAGTGACCCCGTACCACATAAATGGCATGGCTGAAGGCACGAATGTTGATAAACCCCATGCGGAGGGTAAAGAAAGTGGCCGCCACGATCAACCACAGGACGATGAAGGGGATGCCGATGATATCCTGACCGAAGAAGAAGATCCCGGCCATAAATTCGACAATGGTGGCAAATACTGCATCGATGCGATCGAAGAACGTCGGATTATCGAAGAACGTCGGATTTGGGACTGGCATATCGGCCCCTTGGGCGATCGCAGTAGCGGGCAAGGCCAGCAAGAACAAAGGCAGAAACCAGCGTTTTTTCATAGGATTGTCAAAGGTCAGCGAGCCGCAATTGCGTAGCATTTCGCAACATTCTGGCATTCTCGTTGCCGAACCGCAAGTTTCGCGATCGCAGTATGGGTAGGGGCAGTGCCCCCGCGTTTAACAACTTTTTTGTTGTCAAACCTGCACGGATGCCCCAGAACGCGGTAAGCTGTAGAGAACCAACAGGCTAAAGAGCGTGAGGCGTACATTTCCATGCGGGTTTTACTGATCAATCCCCGATTTCCCCAAAGTTTCTGGTCGTTCGAGAAAGCCCTAGAACTGGTCGATCGGCAGGCCCTGCTACCGCCACTGGGCTTAATCACCGTTGCGGCCATTTTGCCCCAGGAGTGGGAGTTTAAGCTGGCCGATCGCAACGTCCGCGATGTCACCGAAGCCGAGTGGGACTGGGCGCAACTGGTTATCCTCTCGGGCATGATCGTCCAAAAAGAGGATATGCTCGTGCATATTCGCGAAGCCAAACTGCGCGGCAAATCCGTTGCGGTAGGCGGCCCCTACGCCACCGCCTTACCCCACGAACTCAAAGAAGTCGGTACGGACTTTTTGATTTTAGACGAAGGGGAAATCACCCTACCGATGTTTGTCGAAGCCATCGATCGCGGCGACACCGAAGGCATTTTTCGCGCCACAGAAAAGCCCGACGTGACGACAACGCCAATTCCCCGCTTCGACTTGCTCGATTTCGGCGCTTACGATAATCTGTCGGTGCAGTTTTCTCGCGGTTGCCCGTTTCAGTGCGAGTTCTGCGATATCATCGTTCTCTACGGTCGCAAGCCCCGTACCAAAACCCCCGAACAGCTTTTAGCCGAACTCGATCGGATCTACGATTTGGGCTGGCGGCGAACCGTTTTCCTCGTCGATGACAATTTTATCGGCAACAAACGCAACGTTAAACTGTTGTTGCGAGCCGTTAAAGGCTGGATGGAAGAACGAAACCATCCATTCCGTTTGACGACGGAAGCCTCGGTGGATTTGGCCCAAGATCCCGAGCTCATGGATCTGATGGCCGAGTGCAATTTTCACAGCGTCTTCGTGGGTATTGAAACCCCGGATGCTGATAGTTTGGCGGTGACAAAGAAGTTCCAAAATACCCGCGATCCGTTAATTGAATCGATAAATGCAATTAACACCGCCGGGCTGCGACTGATGGCCGGATTTATTATCGGTTTCGATGGCGAAAAACCGGGGGCGGGCGATCGCATTGTGGAATTTGTCGAACAAACCAGCATCCCCATGGCGATGATGAGTATGCTGCAAGTGCTCCCCGATACCGCCCTCATGCACCGCCTCAAAAAAGAAGGGCGCTTGCTCGATCGCTCGGCCGGGGGGACGCAAACCGCGTTGATGAATTTCATTCCTACTCGCCCTATGGAAGATATCGCCCGCGAGTACATCGATGCTTTTTGGAAACTCTACGATCCGGTGCGCTATCTCGATCGCACCTATCGCCATTTTATGACCATGGGCGAACCGCGTAACAAAATTAAGTTACGCAAACTCGATCGCGCTAGCCTGAAAGCCCTACTGACCGTTTTCTGGTTGCAAGGCGTAGTTCGCGCCTCGCGCTGGAAATTCTGGCATCATTTAGTCAGCATTTTGCGCCACAAACCTAGCCATTTTGGTCTCTATATTTCTACCTGCGCCCTGGCCGAGCACTTTTTAGAATACCGTCAAATCGTCCGCGACAACATCACCGCTCAATTGGAGGAATATCTAGCAGCGAAGGCTCAAAAAGAAGAGCGAGAAGAAAGTCAGGCCGAAGCCGCAGCGGCCTGATTAGGGGATTAGGGGGATGGGGAGAAATTAATATTCATCCTTCATCCTTCCTACTTCATCCTTTTTCTGCAAAGTGGCAATTTTCTTGCCAATTTCTAGAGACAAAATGCAACTGACCAGCCACACTAACCCGGCGGCGAAACCGGCCGCTACGTCGGTGGGCCAGTGAACGCCCAAGTAGAGGCGACTGGTACCGATCGCGACCACAATTAATGTCGCCAACGCCAGCAGCCAACCTTGGTAGGGTCGGAACCGGGCCGCTAGCCAGTAACCGATGAAGCCGTACACCACCATAGACATCATGGCATGACCGCTCGGAAAGCTGTAGTGGCGGACTTCGACCACTCGTTCCCAGAGTTCCGGGCGAGCCCGACCGAACAGTTCTTTAAGCCAGAAGTTGAGCCCCAAGGCCCCCAAAGCCGCGATCGCCATGGTAGCCGCTTCTCCCCAACGCCGCCGCCTGATAAAGCCGACGATAAAGGCCACGCTGATGATAATCAGGGCCAGGGGATCGCCCCCGGCGGTGACGATCGCGAACAGGCGATCGAGGGCCGGAGTACGGATACTCTCAAATATCTGCAAAACCGCCATATCCAGCGCCCGCGTTTCTTTTTCCAGCACCTCTTCGGCAATTTCGGCAAACACCCAGGACGCAAAAGCCGCGATCGCCAAGCCAACGATCCAGGTCAACGACAGCAACGGAAACAAGCGGGCGCGTACCCGTTCTCGCCAAAATTGAATCAGACGATCGCTGAGATCGCGAAAAAAACGAATCCACACAGTTAGGTTTCCTCTGATACTGCAACGGGGAATTGGGGGATTGGGGGGATTGGGGGGACAAGGGGACAAGGGGACAAGGAGAGGGGGAGAAAGGTTTACGGACTTATAGGACAAAGCCCACCCTAAAACCTAATCCCTAAAACCTAATACCTCAATTAAAAGCGATCGCTCTCCGGTGCGGGCGCGCCGAGTCCGGGGCGATCGAGAAAATCGTTGCCTTCCCCAGAATTTTGATAGATACACTCGACCGTCGGATTGTCTTCCAGTTCGCCCGTGTAGCCGAAGGTGTTGAGGCGGTTTTTGCAATCGCGCACCTGTTCGGAGGTGATGAGGTTGCGGCGTTCTAAAATTGCCCAGTTGTTGCGGCGCAGCACGCAGCCGGGCTCCATTTTCGGTTGCCCCACATAAACGTTAAAGGGATTGAGGGTGACGTAAATGCGGCTTTGGATAGAAATGGCGCTGGCCCCGTACTGGACGCAGACCTCGGGGTTGGGGGCGCTGCGATCGAGAAACTCCCGCGAGGCGAAGTTTTGGGGGCTGAGGTTGGACGAGGAACTAAAAGCAATACCAATGCCCACCCCCAAGACGAACACGCCCCCGAAAATGGCCAGGGACGCATAGTTAAAGCTAGACTTCGATCGTCGATTCATATCCGTCGGTTTTAAGCAGTTCGCAAATCTCACTCCCTACAGTATGCCCGATCGCCGCCCAGATGGGGGGCGATGGCAAGCTAATTCGGCCGGGGCGATCGTTCCCAGTTCAATAAATTTAGATACAGAAAACTCCATCGACCCCAACAGCAACGCCAACTCCATAAGCAGTACAAATTACTACTATCGACCCCGCTTTATTCTCCCCTCCATGCCCCTTTGACAACTTCATCCGGCCTCGATACACAATTCTTTAATATTTTTTCATTGACAAACTCAAAATACATCGTTAAAGTCGAGTCAAAAACCGAACGACGTACACCCAAAGATGTACGGGAGCCACAACCCATGTTTCGATACCGAATCCGATCGGTCGTGGTGGCGGGAATCGCCTGCACCTTCGTGGCCTGGAGCGCCCCGATCCGAGCGCAGGAAGAGGAAGCCGTAGAGGAAGTTCCTGCCTTAGAGGAAACCATTCCCGGCGACCCCGATCCGGCCACTGCGATTACCACCCAATCCCCGGATATCCCCCCGGACGAACTGGCGCTGCTGATTAAACCCCTCACCCTCGAAGAACTCGAGGTCGAGGCGGCGGCGTGGCTGATGTTGCTCAAACAAAAGCAACAAGCCATCAGCGAAGCCGAAATCGCTGTCAAGCGCCAGAACTTAGCCATTACCAAAGAAGAGGAAGCCGCCGCTCTCCTCGAAAAGGCTAAAGCTGACTTAGAAGCTGCCGAAGCCGCCCAAGCCGAAGCCACTCCTGGCTCTCCCGAAGCGGAAGAGGCAGCCAAAAAGGTAGAAGCAGCTAAAGAACAAATTAAAGAAGCGCAAGCGGCCATCGAAGAAGCTGTCGAAACCAAGCAAGAACTGGCCGAAGACGAAGCCCTGACCAGTGCCTTAGACCGGGCTGAAGGGACGGGGATACTCGAAAACGCCAAGGCCTTGCTCGACGAAACCAAAGCCGAGCGCGAGGAGATGGAAGCGGACTCCCCCGAGTACGAAACCATCACCGAGAAAATCGATGCTCTCGATACGGCCATTCGCGATGTCGAAAAGGCTAAAGAAGACCTAGAAGGCACGGTGCCCGATACCCCCGAACACGAGGAAGCCACTGCCGAGCTCGAATCGATGGAGGAAGCCCTCACAAAGGCGGTAGAGGCGATTTCCGGCCCCTCCGAACCGGAGGAAACGGATGAGACCGAAGCCATTGACGAAGCCCTCGACGGCGACGAAGCCCTCGACGGCGAGGGCGAGGAGCAAAGCGAAGCTCCCGCCGATGCCACTGAAGAAGTGGCGGCTATGCTCGACGGCACCAACGTGGACGGCGACGGCCAAACTCAAGTGGCTGGCCCCGGCGAAACCACTGACGGCGACGAGGATCTCGGCGAAAAAGGCGAGCGACTCGACGAAGCGTCGGAGAAGTTAAAAGAAGAGGCCGAAGCCGAAGCCGAGAAGAAAAACCAACTGGTGATTGCCGTTACCGAACTGCAAACCGAGCGCACGGGAATTGTCGATCGCTTTACCGTTGTCCTCGACGAAATGGACAAAAAAGGCGGCGATACCACTTCTTATCGCAAGTACGTTCAAGCGGTGAGCGGTATCGAGCTCGACGTGCAAGATACCGAAGGCTTAGCTGTGCGCCTGGTTAGCTGGGCCAAGTCCGAAGAAGGCGGTATGCGCTGGCTCGGACGTATCGGCACCTTCGTTGCTGTTTTCCTGGTCACGGCTCTCTTTTTCCAGATTCTCGGCATTATCCTCAACTACGTCTTTGGCTACTTTAAGGGAATGTCGTCTATCTTCCGCAGCTTCATCGTCATGGTGGTGAAGCGCGGCGGTATCGTCGTTGCCTTACTTGCTGGCTTGGTGGCTCTGCAAGTTCCCCTGGGGCCGTTGGCTGCTTTAGTTGGGGGTGCTAGCTTCGTGTTAGCCTTCGCTTTGCAAAGCAACCTGGGCAACTTTGCTAGTGGTTTAATGTTGATGGCGAACAAACCCTTTGATGTCGGCGATGAAGTCAAAGTCGCTGGCGTATGGGGATTTGTCAAATCCATTAACCTTGCCGGAACTCAAATCACGG
>CAKZKB010000093.1 GCA_937121005.1 uncultured cyanobacterium
CAGGTAATAGTGCCGTACTCAGCTAGATCGTAGTATAGCACATTATTGGCCACCGCTAAAAGCGCGATTCACCTGACGGTAGAATCGTAGGATGCGCGGCGGTTTTGCTCAATTAAGTATAAATACTCAGTCAAGTTACCCCTAACGTTATGGGTAGCAACGATCCTGGATGCTGAAAATTTTGTATATATGGTAGACTAGCGATCGCGATTGCCCCTAGTTTACGAACTTCCCAAAAATGGAGACCACAACTACTCTTCCCCTAGAAGCGATTCAACTGCCCGCGCAACAACCGCGACGATACTTCGATCCGGTAAAGCTGTCGCAGCTAGCCGAGTCCGTGAAGCACAATGGCATATTAGAGCCGATCCTAGTTCGCCCCCTGGGAGAGTCAAAATACGAGTTAGTGGTTGGGGAACGGCGCTATCGCTCGGCACAACAAGTTGGCTTAGCAGAAATTCCCGTTACGGTTAAAAAGCTAACGGACGAAGAAGCCCTGCAAATTTCCCTGATCGAGAACTTGCAACGGGAAGACCTCAACCCCATCGAAGAAACGGAAGGGATCTTGTTATTACTGTCGGTGCGCCTCGGTTTATCGGTTAAATCGGTGAGTTCGCTGCTCTATCAACTGCAAAACCAAACAAAAAACAAAGTCACCGATAAAGTCGATCCGCGATCGACAAAAACGGTCAATAAAGTGTTTGAAGAATTGGGAGGCATGAATTGGGAGTCCTTTGTCAAAAATCGCCTTCCCTTACTGAACCTCCCCTCCGATGTCTTGGAGGTGCTGCGTCAAGGAAAAATTGCTTATACCAAAGCCAAGGCGATCGCGACGGTAAAAGATGAAGAGGTTCGCAAAGAGTTACTGCAAACCGCGATCGAGGAGAATCTTTCCTTAGCAGCGATTAAAGAGATGTTGAAACAACTGAAGCCGTCTCCCGATCGCACCACTCCCGATTCTGAAATCAAAGACATCAGTCGTCGCTTGAGCAAGGCTAAACTTTGGGAGCAGGATCCGCAGCGATGGGAAAAGGTGCGGGAATATTTAACTCAAATTGATATGCTGCTAACTGAATAAACTTGTATCTTGCCAAGGCATTATTCACCCTAAACTTACTCTGATTATTCTAATAACCAAGCAAATAAACGATCTACAGTTAACTCTAATTCTCTGGCAAATTCTGGAACAGGTAAAATCAAGTCTGACTCATCAAAAATCTCAGTTGTTTTGTTCGGAACATAAACTAAAACAGATTTTTCTTGAGGATCGATCAGCCATCCCATTTGAGTATCATGTTTTAAAGTATGGAGGATCTTTTTAATAACCTTTGTTTGGCTTTGTTCAGGAGAAAGAATTTCAATCATCCAGTCGGGTGAACCTGAAAAAATATTGGCAACTTCACCGTTTTCTTTGCGAGAAATTCGTTTCCAAGTATAAACGGAAACATCAGGAACGATAGCTCGTCCGTCAAAGTTACAGCGTAATTCAGGAAAAGCACGGGCAATCTTTTTAGACCGGAGTGCTGCATTGATAAATGGTATTAAGTCGCCTTGAATTGCGCTATGCTCTCCCTGTGGCATTGGCTTTTGAATGATTACTCCATCGATATATTCGCTGGCTGGTTCGGTTTCAGGTTGTTGTAAAAACTCTTCAAGGGTGAGAGGTTTAGTTAGAGTGCTTACCATTTAAAATAACCTAGTCATTTCACTGAATTGGATATTAATTATCATTGTATCCCAAGTTTCAGGCAGGAACCCGGTTTCTTCAATCTCCTTTAACCAGGCTTTTATGGCTGATATCAAATTCAGTTGATTGGGTATCAATAATATTTAATGGAGTTACCCATAACGTTATGGGTAGTGTAGTGTAGGGTGATGAGTAGTATTGTGGGTTGAGGTTGACGGGCGATCGCGTACATTCAAGTGGTGACAGCAATGATAAGTCAAATTTCGGAACAGCAAGAGTTAGCGAACCGCGATCGCGGTTTAGTCTTGTCGGGGATTAACTGGGAGCAGTTTAAAGAGTTAGAAGCATCTTTTGATTCCATTCCCGGAGTGCGGCTTATTTATTTAGGTGGAGTATTGGAAATTTTGATTTTAGGAAGCGAGCATGAGTATTATAAGCGCACCATCAGTTTGCTACTGGAAGCCTATATGCGATCGCGTTCGATCCGGTTTTATAGCAGAGGGAGTGCGACGTTAGGAGATACCCAGAAAACCGTGCAGAAAGAACCCGACGAATCTTATAACATTGAAAAACAAAAACCCCTACCCGATCTGGTTATCGAAATTGTTGTCACCAATAGGAGTGTAGGTACGTTAGAAATCTATCAAAGAATTGGCATTCCTGAAGTTTGGTTTTGGGAAGACGGTTCGCTACAAGTTTATTCTTTGCAAGAAACTTATCAACTGAGCGATCGCAGTCGCTTACTTCCCAATCTCGATTTAGAGTTATTCAACAAATATGTGCGTTACCACGACCAATACGATGCAGTCAGCGAATTTTTAAACGAGTTATCTCATCAGTAGTAAAGGAAAGATGCAATGCTTCCGAAAACTGAGCCAAAATTGACAACGCTAGAAAGTGGCGATCGCCTATCTCGGGTTGAATTCGAGCGCCGCTATCGGTTGCTACCTGAGATTAAAAAAGCAGAATTAATTGAAGGAGTCGTTTACGTGGCATCTCCCTTAAGGTATCGGCAGCACGGGCAACCTCATAGCGATATGATGACTTGGTTGGGGGTTTACCGTGCAGCAACTCCTAGGTGCGATCGTCCTCAGTGTTGACAAGACTCCAGGAAGAATCAATGGGATTCAACAGCTACAAGAATATTGAATCGGTCTTCAATGATTTCTCACTCACTTATACGGAAGCCAATTTCATTCAAGAACTACCTTTTGAACCCGAGCCTTTCTTTCTATCTCGCTTGCAGATCGCGCTTCAAGATGGTGTTGTTTTTAACTCAGAATACGCTATTTGCGAAAATATTATTTCCCCGATCCTCAAAGAAATTTGGATAACCTACAAGGATCGATTGCAGCTTTGGAGCCATCATCCCTTAAACTACAATGAAACCCTGTCTGGTGTCCCCGATTATATTGTTGCTCAACGCTCTTCAAGAGGAAAAATTATTTTAGGACAGCCCTATCTAATTTTAGTCGAGGCCAAAAAAGATAACTTCGATGAGGGATGGGCACAATGTGTGGCTGAGTTAGTCGCCGCACAGAAATTGAACGAGAATGTATCTTCCAAAACGGTGTTCGGGATCGTTTCTAACGGCAAATTGTGGGAATTTGGGAAACTGGAAAGTGAAACGTTGACGAAAAATACCCGATTTTATAGTCTAGAGGAACTGAGGCTTCTGATGAATGCAATTAACTATGTTTTTTCCGAGAGCGTTAAGTTAATAGAATCAATAAAGCCATGACGATCGCGATGCTAAAATTGCCTTAGCTTCTATTCCTGTTGAAATCGCGATCCCCGATCTCTATCATCGAGTTGAGTTTTGAGATTCCTCTACTTCTTAAGAAAGTCGCCGATTGCGTATTGATACTGGATATCCTCCACTGCCTAAACGAGACATAATGTACTGTCAAAAATTGCTCGATAAAATTGATGGTGGCACAGCGATCGTCGGAGCCATTGGCTTGGGATATGCCGGATTGCCGATCGCGCTGCGATTTGTGGATGTCGGCTATCGCGTCATCGGTTTTGATATCGATCCGGAAAAGGTCGATCGCCTCAATCGTGGGGAAAGTTATATTGCCCACATTGATTCTAGTACAGTTAGTGAATCGGTCAGTAAAGGATTTACTGCCACCACTGACTTTTCTCGCCTTGCTGAAGTCGATGCCATTCTGATTTGCGTTCCTACCCCCCTCAACCAATACCGAGAACCGGATTTAAGCTACGTCAATAACACGGCAGAAACCGCAGCCCAATATTTGCACCCCGGCCAGTTAATTTCCTTAGAAAGTACCACATATCCAGGAACCACAGACGAAGAGGTGCGATCGCGTTTAGAAGCCTCCGGTTTAACCGTCGGGGAAGAGATTTTTCTGGTTTACTCTCCCGAACGCGAAGATCCGGGCAACCCATCTTTTGTCACTAAAACTATTCCTAAAATTTGCGGCGGTGTCACTGAAAATTGCTTGCAGCTTGGAGTGGCACTCTACCAAAAAGTGGTCGATCGCGTGGTTCCCGTCAGTTCGGCACGCACCGCCGAAATGACCAAACTGCTCGAAAACATTCATCGCGCTGTGAATATTGGCTTAGTCAACGAAATGAAAATCGTGGCCGACAAAATGGGTATCGATATTCACGAAACCATTCGCGCCGCCGCCACCAAACCCTTTGGTTTTACGCCCTACTATCCGGGCCCGGGTTGGGGCGGACATTGCATTCCCATCGATCCGTTTTACCTCACTTGGAAAGCCCGAGAATACGGTGTTAACGCTCGTTTTATCGAATTAGCAGGAGAAGTGAATCGGGGGATGCCCCAGTGGGTGGTTGCCAAAGTGGCCGACGCGCTCAACGATCGCGGCAAACCGCTCAAAAATAGCCGCATTCTGATTCTCGGCATTGCTTACAAAAAGAATGTCGATGATGTTAGGGAATCGCCCGCCATCCAGGTTATGGAACTGTTAGCCGCCAAACAAGCCGATATTTCCTATAGCGATCCCTACGTGCCAACATTCCCGAAAATGCGCGAGCATCAGTTCGATTTAGCGAGTGTCGAAATCAGTGCCGAAACCATTCGCGATCGCGATTGCTTGATTTTAACAACCCATCACGATGCCTTCGACTACGACTTCATTCGCGAAAATGCGACCCTAATTGTCGATACGCGCGGGGTGTACAGCGATACCTACGATAACGTGATTAAAGCATGAATAAAAATCGCGATCGAGTCGATATCCGCATTTTCATTCAGGCTCGCATGAGTTCGAGTCGGTTTCCCGGTAAAGTGCTGGCTCCGTTTCGGGGTCAGCCGATCGTCGCTAACTTGGTGCGATCGGTGCAAACCGTTATCCCTCGCGATCGTCTCGTGGTGGCCACCAGCACCGAACCATCCGACGATCCCCTGGCCGTTTATCTCGAAAGTTTGGACGTTCCTGTATTTCGCGGTTCTCTCGACGACGTATTCGGACGCTTTCAAGCCTGCTTGCAAGCCTTTCCGTGCCAGAAATTCGTGCGAATTTGTGCCGACAGTCCTCTCCTGAATGCCGACTTACTCGCCATTGTCATTGAGAAAGCAAAAACCACGAACGCCGATCTGGTGACGAATGTTTTTCCGCGCAGCTTTCCCGTCGGTCAAAGCATGGAAGCGATCGACGCTCGCACTTTTGCTAATCTCGATCGCGACTCGTTTTCCCCCGAAGAACGCGAACATCTCACAGCCTTTTACTATCGCCACCCCCAAGCCTTTACCATCGTCAACATTTCTTCTACAACCCCTAAGTTGGCAGGAACTCGCCACGCCGTCGATACCCTCGAAGACCTGCGACGCTTGGAACATCTTCCCCCCATCGCTTGTCGGTTAACCGCCGACGGTACAGTTGAATTTACCATTAGGGAAGGATAAGTTTATGGCACAAAAACTAGGAGTCGCCGTTGTCGGTTTGGGAGTCGGAGAACAACACGCCCGCACCTACGCCCGCCTAGACGAATGCGAACTGCGATGGCTGTACGATTTAGATGGCGATCGCGCCCGCAGGCTGGCTCGAGAATTAGGAGCGGGAAACGTCGCCGAGAATTACGACACCATTCTCCGCGATCCTGATGTGGAGATCGTCTCCATCGCCTCCTACGACGACGCGCACGCCGAGCAAACCATCGCCGCCTTCAACGCCCGCAAGCACGTCTTCGTCGAAAAACCCCTGTGTCAGTCCGTCGCCCAACTGCAAGCGATCGCCGCCGCCCGCGCCCCCCATCCCCACCTGCAACTGGCCTCTAACTTGGTACTGCGGGCCGCCCCCCTGTACCGATGGCTGCAAAATGCCGTCGAGAACGGACAGTTAGGACAGATCTACGCCATCGACGGCGACTATCTCTACGGTCGCCTGCACAAAATTACTGAGGGATGGCGCAACAATGTCGAAAACTATTCCGTCATGCAAGGGGGCGGCATTCACATGGTGGACTTGATGCTGCGGCTGGCCCGAGAGCGGCCCGCCACCGTCAGCGCTCGGGGAAATCGCATTTGCACCCGAGACACCGCCTTCCGCTATAACGACTATGTGTGTGCTACATTTGAGTTTGCCTCTGGACTCATCGGGCGGATCGGTGCCAATTTTGGCTGCGTTCACCGACACCAGCACGTTTTGCGGGTGTTCGGAACCGAGGGGACGGCTATCTACGACGATCGCGGAGCGCGGTTGCATACCAGCCGGGATCCGGCACTTCTGGCCGCACCGTTGGATCTGTCCCCCTTTCCCACCTCCAAAGGCGATTTGATTCCCGCGTTTGTCGAGTCGGTACGCGATCGCCAACCCGCCAGCAGCAACGAATTTGACCTGATGAACGTCTGTATTGCCGCCGATCGCGCCCTAGAAACCCAAACCTCGATCGCCATTGAGTATCTCTAATGTCTGACAAAACTATCCCCTTCGGCCGTCCCTGGATCGACGACGGCGATCGCGAAGCCGTCCTCAAAGTCCTCGAGGGGCCGATTTTAGCCCACGGCCCCCAGTGCAAAGCCTTCGAGCAAGAATTCGGGCAAATCCTAGGAGACGAAGCCCACTGCGTTTCTGTCAGTTCTTGTACCGCCGCCCTCCATTTGGCCTACTTTCATCTGGGGATCGGCCCGGGCGACGAAGTGATTGTCCCCGCCCAAACCCATACCGCCACGGCCCACGCAGTGGAACTCGTGGGAGCCAAACCCGTCTTTGTAGACTGCGAACTGACAACGGGTAACGTCACTGCTGAAGCGATCGCGGCCGCCATCACCGAGCGCACCAAAGCCCTTTCTGTGGTGCATTTTCTCGGCATTCCCTGTAACATGGCCGCCATTACCGATTTGGCTCGCCAACGGGACTTAAAAGTTGTCGAAGACTGCGCCTTGGCCATCGGCACTCGCTACCAGGGTCGCCACGCCGGACTTTGGGGGGATATGGGGTGTTTTTCCTTCTATCCCGTCAAGCATTTGACCACCGGAGAAGGGGGAATGTTCGTCTCTCGCCACCCGCAAGTGGCCGCCTCGGTGAGCAAGCAGCGAGCCTTTGGGGTCGATCGCTCCTATGCCGAGCGCACCCTACCGGGGATGTACGACGTGGTAAAATTGGGGTTTAACTATCGCATGAGCGATATTAATGCCGCTCTCG
Organism: uncultured cyanobacterium; assembly: GCA_937121005.1. GTDB lineage: Bacteria > Cyanobacteriota > Cyanobacteriia > Cyanobacteriales > Geitlerinemataceae > CAKZKB01. The sequence goes on from CAKZKB010000093.1 coordinate 7,324, forward strand.
GTCGCCACCAACTGACCAAAGTTCCGGAAATCCTCAAGCGTCGCCGGAAGAATTTCGAGCAACTCAAATCTTTGTTGTGGAAAATCGAAAATGTCGTTATTATTGACAGTCCGGGAGAGGAATACGAAAACAGTTACTACTGCTTGAGCGTCGTCTTGCAAGGGGCGTTAAAACCGCACCGAAACGCGATCGCGACGGCTCTTAAAGCGATGGGTGTAGGGACGAGTATTTACTATCCCCAACCCGTGCCGAGGATGAAGTATTACCGGGAAAAATATGGCTACCGTCCCGAAGATTATCCCAACGCCGCAGCCATTAGCGACGGCTCCATCGCCCTTCCCGTCGGCCCGCACGTTAGCAGCGACGATATCGAGTTTATCGCTCGATCGCTCGAGAAAACTATCAAGGAGACTCACACATGACAAAAACACTTGAAAACCGGAAAATTTTGCTAGTCGGCGGTGCGGGATTTATCGGTCACAACTTAGCTTTAGCCCTGAAACAACAGGGCGCGAATGTGGAAATTGCTGACAGCTTGCAGGTGAACAACCTGCTCGCCTATGCCTCCAAAATGCCCGATCTCTACCAGCGAGATCTCTATTTACGCATTTTGCACCAGCGCCTCGACCTGCTGCACGAAGCTCAAATTCCCCTCCACATTCAAGACGCTCGAGATTACCACGCTCTGGGACATTTATTCAATGAAATTCAGCCCCAAGTCGTGGTTCATTTAGCGGCGGTGGCTCATGCAGGGCGATCGAATAAAGATCCGTACAGTACCTTCGATCACAGTCTGCGGACGTTAGAAAATGCTCTCGACTGCGCTCGTGGGCGAGTCGAGCAATTTATTTACTTTTCATCGAGCATGGTGTACGGGAACTTCTTGACCCCAGAAGTGACCGAAGAAACTCCCCTAGATCCGATTGGAATTTACGGAGCGCTGAAAGTATCTGGGGAAAAAATTGTCATTGCCTACAATCAAGTTTTCGATTTACCTTACACGATTATTCGCCCGTCTGCACTTTACGGCCCCCGATGCGTCAGCCGCCGAGTCGGGCAAATTTTCATCGAAAATGCCATCAACGGTGCCAAACTGCGGATGGATGGAGACGGTAGCGACAAGCTCGATTTTACCTACATTGACGATTTGGTTCGCGGTGTTTGTCTGGCGATTCAAAATCCCAATGCGGTTAATCAAACCTTTAACCTCACTTACGGCAGTTCGCGATCGATTCGCGATTTAATCGAGATTATGCAACAGCATTTTCCGCACGTTGAGGTCGAAAGTATCCCCCGAGATAAACTGATGCCCTTCCGAGGGACGCTCAGCGTGGAAAAAGCCAAAGATTTGCTAGGATACGCCCCTCAAAATCCCCTAGAAGTCGGATTTCCTAAGTATATCGAGTGGTATCGCAGTTTAATGTCTGCCCCGAAACCCACTGCGGCCATCGTCGGATAGATGGAAATTGTCGCCGATCGCTGGCTGGGGGAAATGTTAGGCTGCCCTGTATTTCAGGTACGGGGGGTAGAAAATTTCCCCTTAGAAATCGGCTTCGGGAAGGAAACGAGTACGCCCGATCGGGCCATGTACTATGCTAAAATCCCTACCCATAACGTGGAGCGCGTCCGACAACTGAGTGCCATCGGTTTTTACGTGGTTGATGTGAATGTCACCTTTGCCATCGAACCCCAGCAACAGAAACAATCTGCGCGATCGGAAACGGCGATCGTAGAAATCCGTCCCGACGATCGCGATGCCGTTTTGGAAATAGCTGCCAGTTGCTTCCAGTCCTCTCGCTTTCATTTAGATCCGCTTATCGATAATACCATTGCCGATCGGATCAAGGGGGAGTGGGTTGCCAACTACATTCGCAAACAACGGGGGGAAGCATTGTTTGTGGCCCTAGTCGAAGAGCGACCGGCCGGTTTTTTAGCCGTGCTGAGATCGCAACTCGATGGTAAACTGGTTTATACCATCGACCTTATCGGTGTCAGTGCGGCGTTTCGGCGGCGCGGTATCGGACGATCGCTCGTCGAGTTTTTCCTCGATCGCTACGGCGATCGCGGCCATCGGCTACAGGTTGGAACTCAAATCGCTAACCGAGCGTCGATGCGATTGTACCCGCGATCGGGATTTACATTTTACAGTAGCGCTTACGTCCTACACAAGCACGTCGAAAACGGACAAACACTGGTCGTCTAAACGTCTATGAAAATTGGTCAATTCGATCTAGAAGAAAAAGTCCTGATTGTTGCTGAAATTGGGAACAACCACGAAGGCAACTTTGAAGTCGCCAAGAAGCTGGTGCGAGAAGCGGCCAACTGTGGAGTCGATGCCGTTAAATTCCAAACTTTTAAAACCGAGCATTATGTCAGTCATTCCGATACGGCCCGGTTTGAAAGATTGAAATCTTTTGAGTTGAGCGACTCCCAGTTTTCCGAACTGGCAGAACTGGCGCGATCGCTGGGATTGATGTTCTTTTCGACCCCATTAGACTTGCCAAGTGCGAACTTTCTAAATAAGATAGTCGATAGCTATAAAATTGCCTCTTGCGATAACAATTTTTATCCTCTCCTCGAAACGATTTGCCAGACGGGTAAGCCAATAATTTTGTCATCTGGAATTGTCGATCTCGAACAAATTCAAGCCAGCCAGAAATTCATCGAAACCTGTTGGCAAAATCGAAAAATTGACGGAGATCTCGCCATTTTACACTGCGTCAGTAGCTATCCCGTTCCCCCCGAACAAGCAAATTTATTAGCTATTCCATTTATGCGCGATCGCTTGCAAACAACCATCGGTTACTCGGATCATACCATTGGCATCGATGCTTGCTTATCTGCTGTAGCCATCGGTGCTAAAATTTTAGAGAAACACTTTACCTTAGACCATCACTATTCAGATTTCCGCGATCACCAACTATCAGCCGATCCATCAGAGATGAAGCAGTTGGTCGAAGGAGTTGCCAAAGTGAAATCGATGTTGGGGAAACCTGAGAAAGTCGTTCAACCATGCGAAGTCAATGCGATTCCTTTGATTCGCCGTTCGATCGCGGCTGCCCGCAGTCTACCACAAGGACACCAACTCGAACTCGACGATCTGATGTGGATTCGTCCGGGAACGGGACTTCCCCCCGGAGAAGAAAACAAGGCGATCGGAAAAACACTAAAGCGTAGTTTAGAAGCAGGCGAACTTATCGATCTAGCAGATCTGGAGAAGTAACGAAAATGTGTGGAATTGCGGGTTACTTTGGAAGTCGAGAAATTTCTCCCGATCGCCTCGAAACTTGCTTGCAGCGAATGAAGCGGCGAGGCCCTGATAATGCTGCTTATCGTCACTGGCGAAACTGCCAGGGAAATCACGTTTATTTGCTCCATTCTCGTCTGAGTATTATCGATCTCGATCCGCGAGCGAGTCAACCCTTTAGCGATGGTTCCAAATGGATTGTTTTTAATGGAGAACTGTACAATTATTTAGAAGTGCGATCGCAGTTATCCAGTCAAGGAGAAACCTTTAAAACCGAGTCCGATACAGAAGTTTTTATTAAAGCCATCGATCGCTTTGGTTGGTCGATCCTCGATCGCTGTGAAGGAATGTGGGCCTTAGCCGTTTACGACGAACGAGACGGCTCTCTTACTCTCTGTCGCGATCGCTTCGGGGAAAAACCCCTCTATCTCTATCGCGATGCTTCGGGGATTTATTTTGGTTCGGAAGTCAAGTTTATTATTGCTTTACTCGGACAGCATTTGCCCGTTAATTTAGAGCATTTATATCGTTACATTGTTAACGGTTATAAAGCCCTATATAAAAAGCAAGATAGCTTTTTCAAGGGATTGGTAGAGTTGCCATCGGCCTCTATTCTACACCTGGATGCAGCCGGAAATGAGAAACAAACTCGTTACTGGGAACCGCAATTTCGTCCCCATGAAGAGATGACCTACGAAGAGGCGATCGCCGGGGTTCGCGATCGACTTTTAGAGTCGGTTAAACTCCGCCTGCGGGCCGACGTTCCTTTAGCTTTTTGCATGAGTGGCGGAGTCGATTCTAATTCACTAATTAGCATCGCTAAAAACGTTTTTGACTATAACGTTCATGGGTTTACAATTGTTAACACCGATGCTCGTTACGAAGAACAAGATATGGTAGAGTATGCTGTATCCGAACTTGGCATTCAACATACTGCGATCCCCGTCAATACAGATAATTTTTTACCCAAATTAAAAACCTTAGTGCGCCAACACGATGCTCCCGTTTATACCATTACTTATTTCGCGCAATGGTTGTTAATGGAAAGTATTGCCGATCGGGGGTATCGAATTTCCGTAAGCGGTACCGCAGCCGATGAATTGTTTACCGGATACTACGACCATCATTTAGCTTACTTAGCTGAAATTCAAGACAACCCAGAATTATATCAGCGATCGGTACGCGCTTGGGAAGAACACATTCTCCCCATCGTCAGAAACCCCTATCTGCGCGATCGCGATCTATTCGTCAACGATCCCCAATTTCGCGACCACATCTTCCTAAATTCAAAAGAATTTTCGGAGTATTTGGTAGAAGATTGGTGGGAAGGGTTCGCGGAAACGCAGTTTACCGACAGCTTGTTGCGAAATCGGACATTAAACGAATTATTCCACGAAGCGATTCCCGTCATTTTGCATGAAGACGATCTCAACGCCATGTACTTCTCCATCGAAAATCGATCGCCATTTTTAGATCGAGAATTGTTTGACTTTTGCCATCGCATTCCCTGTCGCCATCTGATTCGAGACGGAATGGCTAAAGCCGTGTTGCGAGATGCGATGCGGGGGATTGTCCCAGATAAGATTATCGAGAACCGCCGTAAAGTCGGATTTAATGCCCCGATTTTCTCTTTTCTGAACGTGCGCGATCGCGACGTTAAAGAATACTTACTGGACGACAGTCCTATTTTTGAATACGTCCGTAAAGACAAAATAGAGCAGTTAATCGGTAAATCCGATCTGCCGAATAGCGAAAGTAAGCTGCTGTTTTACTTCTTAAACAGCAAGATCTTCTTGGAGGAATTTGCCGCATGAAATACTGTAAAAATTGCATCTTACCCGACACGCGACCGAACCTAACAATTGGCGAACCTGGCATTTGCAATGCCTGCGAAGCGCATCAAACGAAACGAGCGATCGATTGGCAGCATCGAGAACTCGCATTTCAAGATGTCGTTAAAAATGCCAAGTCTCGCAGCCGAGGTTACGACTGCTTGATTCCCGTTAGCGGAGGAAAAGATAGCACTTGGCAAGTAATTAAATGCTTGGAATACGGTTTAAATCCCCTAGCTGTGACCTGGAAAACTCCCGCTCGCACCGAACTGGGGAGGAAAAATCTAGAAAATTTAGTGAGCTTGGGAGTCGATCATATCGATTACCAAGTCAATCCGCAAGTTGAAAAAAAGTTCCTCTATCAATCTTTTGATAAATATGGTTCTACTGCCATTCCCATGCACATGGCTTTGTTTAATATTCCCTTACAAATCGCCGTTAAATTTGACATTCCGTTGGTCGTATGGGGAGAAAATTCTGCCTTTGAATATGGGGGGAATGAAGACGAACGTCAAGGATTCAAGCTCGATCGAGACTGGCTAAAAAAATATGGTGTCACTCACGGAACTACAGCCGAAGATTGGATTGGAGACAAACTAAGCCGAAAAGAAATGACTCCTTACTTCGGCCCGGATCCGAAAGAATTAGACCGTAAAGGGGTGCTAGCCGTCTTTTTAGGCTACTATTTTCCCTGGGACGTAGAAACGAGTTTGGAAGTGGCGCGATCGCATGGTTTTCAGGTGCGAGAAGAAGGGCCGAAAACCGGATACTATAACTACGCCGACATTGATGATGACTTTATCTCCATCCATCACTGGTTGAAGTGGTATAAATTTGGCTTTACTCGTCTCTACGATAACCTATCACTAGAAATTCGTAACGGACGCATGAGTCGAGAAGAGGCGATCGCGATCGTCTCGGAGCGAGGAGATGAAACCCCCGAAGACGACATAGCCAAGTTTTGCCAATTTGTCGGGATTACCCGAGAACACTTTTTCCAGATTGCAGAAAAATTTCGCAACCTAGACATTTGGGTCAAAAAAGAGGGAAAATGGCAAATTGAGAACTTTTTAATTCCCAACTGGAGGTGGACGTGAAATTTACCCCCATCGATCCCCCGCGCGTCTTTGAAGTCGGGTTTGGAGAAACCATCGAAATGAAAGACTGCGCTCGACTCGCACTCGAACCTGACGAACAAGTGACCTTGACAACTGAAGCCGGAGCGGAGTACGATCTGGCCCGTAAATCGTGGGGATTTTATGCGACTCCTTCACTCAACGGACGCTTGTCAGGATTCGGACTGCGAGGCGTTTTAGTGAAAAACCGCATCGATCGCTATTTTATCTTGCTCGTTGAGCGCGGAAAAGAATCGCTGTTTGAGGAATACCGACAAATCGAACAACTGGAGATCGTCTGTTGGTTAGACAGTACCGAACAACTACAACAAATTGAGGAGGGGTTAAAATGAGCGTCAAACTGAAAAATACTCCTCTTCGCTGTCCGTGCAATGGGGATTATTTTGCCAAAGCATTCGTCTACGATGCACCCCCCGAGGGGGAAACCCGCTTTAGTTTTAGCAGTGAAAACTACCATCGAGAAGTGTGGCAATGTCAAATTTGCCATCACTTTGTCTCTACCTGCGACATGGACTTAAGCGAGTTATATCGGGAAGATTACGTCAGTTCGACTTACGGAGAAAAAGGAATAAAACATACCTTCGATCGCATTATCTCTTTACCCCCGGGAAAATCTGATAACATTGGTCGGGTGCAGCGAATTGTAGAATTTGCCGAGAACTATCTGAAATTACCCGCAGCCGAAAATCGTCCCCCCCGAATTTTAGATGTGGGATCGGGTTTGGGAGTTTTCCCGTACCAGATACAGAAAGCGGGATGGAAAGTAACCGCACTCGATCCCGATCCGCGCATGGTGGCCCATATTCGCGAGGCGATCGGCACGAACACAGTTTGTGGCAATTTTATGGAGTTGTCAGATTTAGGGCGTTTTGATATAATATCGTTTAACAAGGTACTCGAGCACGTCGAGGATCCTGTAACCATGTTGGCCAAAAGCCAACAACACCTAAACAAAGGAGGAATCGTTTACATCGAGATCCCAGATGGAGAAGCATCTGCTATGCGAGGAAAAGGTCGAGAAGAGTTTTTTATCGAACACTTCCACATCTTTAGCATAGCATCAATAGCGTTGCTAGCTAGCCGTGCGGGATTTCAACCAATCAAAATTGAGCGGTTGCAAGAACCTAGCACCAAATATACCCTACGAGCCTTTTTACGCTTATGAACGAGGAATGCTATCGATCGGTTCAATCCTGTTATTCTACTTGGAGTGAAACCTATTACGACAATTACTATGGAAAAAAGGCTGCTTATCCTCCCGTTCACAGAGAATTATTAAAGAGCCTTCTTCTAGAAGCGGGAATTGAAACCCTTCTCGATGCTGGATGCGGGCCTGCTTCCTTTCTAAGGGAACTGATTGGATCTTCTATCGAACTCTATGGTTTCGATATCACCCCCGAAATGGTTGTTGAGGCTAATAAAGTTTTAGGAGAAAACGGACTTCCCAGCGATCGCGTTTGGCAAGGAAGCGTTGTGGATGCGTCCTCTTTTCAAATGCGTAGAGGAAAAGATTCGCAGAAATTTGACGCGGCCATTTGTATTGGGGTATTTCCTCACATTCAAAAAACAGACGATCTCGTTGCCATTCAAAATCTACGCAACAGCGTTCGAGATGGTGGATTGGTCGCGATCGAGGCTCGTAACGAACTTTTTTCTTTGTTTACGCTAAATCGCTATTCCTATCAATTTCTCGTGCAAAACTTGATCGATCCAGATAGTCTCAGTCATGGCGATGATGAGAAATCACAAGAGCTTCGAGACAGTATTGACAGCCTAAAGCAATTTTTCTGTATGGATCTTCCACCCATACGCCAAGGAAAAAAAGATGAGCCGGGATACGATGAAGTATTGTCTCGATTGCACAACCCGATAACCTTCAAAGAACAGTTTGCTAAGGCAGGATTTGAAGATGTACAACTGCTATTCTATCACTATCATTGTTTGCCACCCATGTTAGAATCGCAAATGCCAGAGTTTTTCCGCGAGCAAAGTTTAGCGATGGAAAATCCAACGGATTGGCGAGGATATTTTATGGCTTCGGCATTTATTATTGTCGGACGCAAAACTACAGCATAACTTGAAGAAAGATGATTAACGGGAACGGCTGGTTAAAATACTGCATTTGGGAACATAGTACCTCAGTTAAGGAACTCTACGCCCGTCGCTGTCGTCAGGAAGCCGAGGAGATGACTTGTCACGCACAAGCAGCCGAACTGCTCGGGCCGCAAGTGACACCGGGCGATACACTCTTAGATGTGGGATGCGGGAGCGGGTATTTTTTCCACTCTTTGCGATCGCGCCAAATTCCTGTAGAATACTATGGTATCGATGCTGCACCGTCTTCGATCGACATCGGTCGCCAGTATATGCCTGACTTCGGACTACCGGCCGAACGATTGCAAGCGATGCGAATTGAGGATCTTGATGGGGAAGTTGATTTCGTGACCTGTATCAACGTCCTCTCGAATATCGACAACTATCACCGTCCTTTAGAACGACTGCTCCAATGTGCTAAAAAAATGGTAATTTTACGAGAATCTTGCCGCGAGAAAGCCGAATATCGCTACGTTCGCGATAAATACCTAGACGAGGGGCAGGATTTGAAAGTGTATGTCAATGCTTATCCACAAGGAGAACTCGTAAATTTTATCGAGTCTTACGGATTTCAGGTTCGCGTTGAAACCGATCGGCGCACGGGAGGACAACCAGAATTGATTATTGACTATCCCCACTATTGGAAATTTTTTATTGCTAAAAAGCAAGCAACAAATTGAAGCCAGTTTTTGATAGATCCTAGAGAGTTCAAATGTCGCGAATTGCAGGTTTAGTTAGTCACAAAGTCGATCGCGATCGCGCCGTAGCTACCATGCTCGACAGCGTGCGATCGACCTATGCTCGTACATCTGCTAACGTGCAGTGGCACGATCGGTGTCAAAATGGCGATCGTGCCACCTTGGGATGGTTGGGTTGGGAACGCCCCAATTTAGCAAAATCTAACGGTGTTCTTGTTGCCATGGACGGCTGCATCTACAACCGCGACAAAACCGACACCAGCGATGCCGAATACGTTGCCCAACTGTATCGAAAACATGGCTTTGCCGAAACCTTAAATCGGCTCAACGGCGACTTTGCCATTGCCTTATACGATGAGGGAGAGCGGACGTTATGGCTAGGGCGCGATCGCCTGGGCATCAAACCCCTGTACTACACCTCAACGCCCGACTCGTTTGCCTTTGCTTCGCGACCCCTTTCCTTACTCAGTTTACCTAGGGTTTCCCCGACTCCTAACCGTCAATTCGTCGCCCTGTTCGCCGCCTCCCACTATCGCTATTTCGACAACGATCCCCACGCCTCACCCTACGCCGATATCGCCCAATTGCCCGCCGCCCATTTTCTGCGCTACAAAGACGATA
>CAKZKB010000094.1 GCA_937121005.1 uncultured cyanobacterium
AATACCATCGATTTGTGATAATTGACATTTTTCCCTCGCATAACACACCCTACCCATTACTATTACCAAATACAGAAAAAAACCGACGCGGACGAACCGCATCGGTGTTTGAAGAAATGGGAAGCAAATCGCTCCCCATTTTTGTTTGTAAGTTGTCGGACTAGATAACCACGAAACCAGCACCAGCAAACGGATCGCGAACGTCCATGAAGCTGTTGGGATCCGTCGGCAGGCTGAGTCCGGTATCGAGAACGGCCGTCAGGACAGAGAACGTACCGTTATCAACGTACAAGCCGCCCGTCGTGGAGTTGTAGGTGACCAGACCCACGCTATTGCTACCACCGCTCAGGAGGCCAGTACCAGCACCATCAGCAGCAAACTCGGTATTGAAGAAGCCCGAACCGCTCAGAACAATAGCAGCTGACCCGGCAGTACCACCGCCACCTCCATTGCCCATGGCTCCGGCTAGGAAGCCACCCGAAACGACGTTGAGCGTACCGAGGAAGTCCATACCATCCATGCGCGTACCGGCACCCACAGCAAATGGCGCGAATTGCATTTGGTTCAAGACAATCGTATCGCCCATATTGGCCGCAGCGTTAGCCGTGAAGCCCGTCAGCGTATCTACCAACTCTTTGTTGATGACGGCAAAGACATCATCTAGATCGGTACCGAAGGGACTGAGCCCAGAACTTCCTCCCGGCAAAACGTCCATCATAGCGCCGTCACTACCAATTACCATAGCCGTCGACTCAGGCAAGGTAATGGGGTTCGAGCCATTATTATTGAACGTTCCCACACCGAATCCGGTGGCATCCGTACCGAAGATGATGAACACATCATCGCCGACTCCGCCGTTGAGCATATCGCCAACGCGATCGTCCCCACCAAACAGAGTGTCGTTACCGTTACCGCCCGAAAGCATATCAATGTTGTCGGCAACACCCAAGTTCGTCCCGGTGAGAACGTCGGTACTCGCACCTTGCAAGAAGTCGTTACCGTTGCCACCATCAAGGCTGAGGGCAGGAGAGTTGCTACCCGCACCTGTCATGGTAGACAGACCCAGGGTATCGCCGCCGTCGCCACCGGTAATCGTAGCTACACCGCCAGTCGTACCTAGGGCATCGGGAACGATGCGATCGTCGCCGTTACCATCGGAGAGGAGACCGCCACCGTCGAGACGGCCGATACTGTAGGTATCGTTCCCGTCACCGCCAGACACGACACCACCAGGAAGTACCGCATCGGCCCGCAGGTAATCGTCACCGTCGCCACCGATAATCGCGCCACCAACACCCGATCCCAAAGCCAGGATGGTGTCGTTGCCTATACCAGCATCAACGGTACCGTTGGTGTTGACAATGTCATCTACACGGATGCTGTCATTACCCGAACCTGCCATGACAAGACCCGGGCAATCAGGAAGGGAGCCGACGAATTGCAAGTCGAGCACGTCGTCGCCGCCTGCCGTGCTGGTGGTACCCAAAACGTAATTTTGAACGATTTGGTCGCGGCCGTTTCCGGTGCGAATACCTGCATTGCCCGCCGTCAAGAAGTTGTTCTGGTCGCCAGTGACGGTAAATTGCCCTTCGCCCGAGAAGGTATCGGTGGCTTGCAGGGTAATAAAGACGCTCTTGGCGGCTCCGGGTTTGCCGATGTAAACGTTGTTACCGTTGGTATCGGCAACGAGGGTGTCGAAGGCACTAAAGACGTAGGTATCGTCGCCCAAGCCACCGTCGAGACGGTTGCCCGATCCAGCTACAATCGTGTTTGCCGGATTCGGCATGGACACCAGAGAGTCGTCGCCGGCACCACCGATCAGCGTGTTGCGGCCTGCCCCCATGGCCACGAGTACGTCATCACCGCCACCCGTGGGCGAAATAATCGTGTCGTCGCCCGAGGTGGTGGTGTCGAGATCCGTACCGATGCTCGTCGCCGGATCGCCGTTGAGGACGTTACCGATGACATCGGTGCCCGCACCTTGCAAGATGATGGTGTCGTTACCATCGTTGACCGCCATATTGTCGCCCCACAAGGTGGAGTTGCCAAAGGCACCGAAGATGTAGTCGGAACCGCGATCGCCGCTAACGAAGTTGTTGAGGTTCGTATTGGCTTCTGCTGCCGTACCTACACCGACAATCCGATCTTGGTTCTGTCCGCCGAGAACGGTGGAGTTGTCGATCTTGTAGCTGATGTCGATGGTGTCGTTACCGATGTTACCGAACACGAAGTGCTGGTTGCCGCCACCCGTGCGGATGTAGTCGGCACTGTTGGCATCTGTGGCGTTAGGGTCTACGTCGCCGGCGAGGACGAAGTTGCTCGTCTGAGACCCTAAGTTGACGATGGTATCCATCCCGACATCGCCGAGGGCCCAGAAGCCCGCACCGGAGGTACCCAGGATGTAGTCGTTGCCCTGTCCGCCCCAAGCGGTATCGGGTTGGGCGGTGTTGATCAGAGCTAAGATCGTATCGCCCAGATTCTCGAGCCGGATAACTTGGCCGGGGAACTGGGTGATGGTGTCGTTACCCATGTTCCCGAACAAGAAGCTCGGTTGCTCGGCACCAGCGCGAATGTAGTCGTTGCCGGGGCCGGCTGAGACGCTATCGTCCCCACCTGCATTGTTGAGACCGTCAGCAGTGGCTCCAATGCCCAGGATAATCGTATCGTTGCCGCCCAAGTTGTTATCGCCACCGATGCCTGCGGGTTGATCGCCCCAGATCAGGTTGCTGAGGTCTTCGGTGACAATATAGTCGTTGCCGAGACCGCCAGAGACGGTGGAGGTGCGATCGGCTTCAATGGTATCGTTGCCCCCTTCACCGAAGAAAACGGCCAGACCAGTGTTGTTGGTGAGGAAATCGTTACCGTCGTCGGCACCGAACTGTCCGTTGCCCCCAAACAGACTGTCGCCAGACGCTTGCGAGCGAATGGTGTCGTTGCCTTCAGCACCAAACATGGCACTGACCGATTGGCTGGGGCCGAGAACGGTGTCGTCGCCCGCTAGGGCATTGACGATCCCGCTGCCAGTCAAGCGCAGCAGGTCTTCTTCAGGTGTCGCTCCCCCTTCAAATAAGGGGGCAGTCCCTAACGACGCAATGTCCGTAATTAATGTCATCTATCGCTCCTCGTGCTGTTAGCTGTACGCTTCACAGGTGTTTTTTTACAGTTTGGGTCTTGGCAGATCGAAAGGCAGTTCCCCGGTTGGGGGCCGCCCGGCCAAGTTTTCGTAACGCGCGATCGCAGCCAGTGTAGCTTACTGGTGTTGTCGCTGTCTAGATAGCAAAAACGACAAATTTTGCGCGGTTTTGGTTCCTCGAAACCCGATTGTTGCTAAATCTTCCTTTCCCCCTTGACATCCTCCTTTTTTTGTGATATACGAGCCTTCCGGCTCGATAATCGCTTTTAGATTAACGAACCCCAACTCGGGCCGAATGTTCCGGTTGGGGTTGGATTTACACTTCGCAATAGTAGCAGTTCTTCACCTAGATAGCATATTCGAGCGCACAAATCAATCACCAAGATGAGGTATTAGGTTTTAGGTATTAGGTTTTAGGGAGGGTACAAGGATTGAACTGGACACCGATCCCTCCCTCTCCTTGTCTCCCCAACTCCCCAATCCCCTAATCCCCCAATCCCCTAAACCCCTAAACCCCTAAACCCCTAATCCCCTAATCCCCCATCCCAGGGCGGACGATCGCCCTTCTTAACAATCCGTAACAAAAATAGTAATAATTTGTAATATTAAACGGCCCGATAGCGCGGTATAAAATGTATCAGAAGGCAGCAATCGGCAGAAGCAACCGCACGATCGCGTCTCTGTCTCCTTCTCATACAAGCAGTCTGGTTTCTCATAGATTGCTGCGGAGGGAGGGAAAAGAGCCGCCACAGTGCCGCAGGTCGCTCGCCTTAGAGCAGACCTGATGCCGCAATTGCACGTCAAGCAAATCTAACCTAGGACTTAGGAGATCGATTCCAATGTTCGACGCTTTTACTAAAGTCGTTTCTCAAGCCGACACGCGCGGCGAATACATCTCCGACGGGCAAATCGACGCGCTCGCGAAGATGGTTTCTGATGGTAACAAGCGCCTCGATGCCGTCAACCGCATCACCGGTAGCGCCTCGACGATCGTTTCCGATGCCGCTCGCGCCCTGTTCGCCGAGCAGCCCCAACTGATCGCCCCCGGCGGCAACGCTTACACCAACCGCCGCATGGCCGCTTGCTTGCGCGACATGGAAATCATCCTGCGCTACGTCACCTACGCCATCTTCTCCGGCGATGCTAGCGTCCTCGACGATCGCTGCCTCAACGGCCTCAAAGAAACCTACTTGGCCCTGGGCGTTCCCGGTGGTTCCGTCGCTGCTGGCGTAGCCAAAATGAAAGATGCCGCCATTGCCCTTGCTAACAGCAAAGAAAACATCACCCAAGGCGATTGCAGCGAACTGATGAGCGAAATCGCTGGCTACTTCGATCGCGCCGCCAACGCCGTTGGCTAAACCCATCGCCGTTCGTAATACCTGCAAAACACTAGGGACATACCGACAAAAACCATGAAAACTCCTTTAACCGAAGCCGTCGCCTCCGCCGACGCTCAAGGCCGTTTCCTCAGCAGCACCGAAATGCAAGTCGCCTTCGGTCGCCTGCGTCAAGCCGGCCCCAGCCTGCAAGCCGCCAAATCCTTGGCTGGAAACGCCGATCGCTTGGTTTCCGGCGCTGCTAACGCGGTGTACAACAAATTCCCCTACACCACCCAAATGCAAGGCCCCAACTACGCCTCCACCCCGGAAGGCAAAGCCAAATGCGAACGGGACATCGGCTACTACGTGCGGATGATCACCCACTGCTTGGTTGCTGGCGGCACCGGCCCCATGGACGAGTACCTGGTTGCTGGACTCGATGAAATCAACAGCACCTTCGAGTTGTCCCCCAGCTGGTACGTCGAAGCCCTCAAATACATCAAAGCCAACCATGGCTTGAGTGGCGACCCGGCCGTAGAAGCCAACTCCTACATCGACTACGCGATTAACGCCCTGAGCTAGAAATCGCCTTTGAGTCCCGGCAGGGCAAGCGACTTCGCTTTTGAGTGCGGTTGTTTGCCCGGCCGGGACTTAACTGTATCTATTTTTTGAAAAATTTTTTGTTTGCGCTCCTTCACTTAAAGAGGTTGATATGGCCGTTTTAACCCAAGGCGCTCGGTTGGGCGTGCAAGAAACCGACCCCGTAGAATTGCATCGCTGGCGCGACGAAGGCGAAGTCCAAGCTGTCATTCGCGCCGCTTACCAGCAAGTGTTCGGCAACGAGTATTTGATGAACAGCCAACGGCTGAGCAGTGCCGAGTCTCTGCTGCGCCGAGGCGAAATTACCGTGCGCGACTTCGTGCGGGTGCTGGCCAAATCGGAAGTGTATCGGGAGAAATTCTTGTACCCGAACGCTCAAGTCCGGTTTATCGAGCTCAACTACAAGCACCTGCTCGGTCGGGCTCCCTACGATGCGGACGAAATTGCCTACCACGTCGATCTGTACAATAGCGAAGGCTACGAAGCCGAGATCGACGCTTATATTGATTCCGTTGAATATCAAGAAAGCTTTGGAGATAATATCGTTCCGTATTATCGGGGCTTTCAAACCACTCGCGGTCAAAAGACTGTGGGCTTTAACCGGATGTTTGGATTGTACCGGGGCGTTGCCAGCAGCGATCGCGCCCAGAACCGCACCAAAGGGCGGCTCGACTGGGAAGTGTCGCGGAACTTACCGTCGGCCATCGTGCCCCCCGATGGCAACAAAGCGCTGGCGGGAACAGACACGGGCGATCGCGCCGGACGCTACCGGATCCAATACGTCCAAAACGCATCTCCCGCCGCCGCGCGGGTACGCCAAGCCTGTCGCGATACCATCGTTCCATACGATCGCCTCTCGAGCGAACTGCAACGGCTCGCTCGCCGAGGATCGAAAGTGGTTCGCATTAGCTTGGCGTAGATACTGTCGATCGATTGAGAAATTAGGAGACGAACTCAGTGGCCATTACCACCCAAGCCTCCCGACTGGGAACGCGGGCTTTTCAAGAAACCCCTCGCGTCGAACTGCGGCCGCAAGCCAGCCGCAGCGACATCGCCTGGGTCATCGACTCGGTGTACCGCCAAGTGCTCGGTAACGACTACATCATGAAATCCGAGCGCCTCACCAGCGCCGAGTCGTTACTCTACAACCGCGAATGCACCGTGCGCGACTTCGTGCGCCGCGTCGCCAAGTCGGAACTGTACAAGAAAAAGTTTTTCTACCCCAGTTTCCAAACCCGGTGCATCGAACTTAACTACAAGCACCTGTTGGGTCGGGCTCCCTACGACGAGTCGGAAGTGATCTATCACTTGGACTTGTACGAAAATGAAGGCTACGATGCCGACATCGATTCTTACATCGATTCGCCCGAATACGAAGCCAACTTCGGCGATAACATCGTCCCCTACTATCGCGGTTTCGAGACCCAACCCGGCCAAAAAACCGTCGGGTTCAGCCGCATTTTCCGCCTCTATCGCGGTTATGCTAGCAGCGATCGCACCGGGTTAGAAGGGAAAGGCACTCGCCTGGCCGAAGAATTGGCTCGCAACAGCGCCTCGGCGGTGGTTGCCCCTTCGGGTAGCAGTTCTTCCGGCTTCGCCTACCTGCCCTCGGAACGCAACGTCACCCCCGAAACCAGCTTCGGCGGCGGCCCCTCCGTTGGCGGTAGCAGCGATCGTCTCTATCGCATCGAAGTGACGGGTGTTGTGGCTCCAGGCTACCCGAAAGTGCGCCTCAGCAACAGCGCCTATATCGTTCCCTTCGACAAACTCTCGACGAAACTGCAACAAATCAACCGCATTGGCGGTAAAGTTGCTAGCATTACCCCTGTCTAGGGAGTGAGTTTTGAGGTGTGAGGTGAAAGCAGTCACTTCGCACCTCGATCGCGAGTAAAGCAATTAGGAGGTTAACAATGGTCGGTTCTTCTACCTTAGGCCGCACAGAAAGCGGCCCCGCAAGCAACCGCTTGTTCCGTTACGAAGTAACGGGAATGCGCCAAAACACGGAAACGGATGCCAACGACTATCCGTTTCGCAGTAGCAGCAGCATTTTTATCACCGTGCCCTACAGCCGCATGAATCAAGAAATGCAGCGCATTACCCGCATGGGCGGCAAAATTGTCAACATCGAACCCGTGAGTGCAGGCGAGTAATTTTTCTCGTTAAAACGTCACGCGACGATCGCGATCCTCTCAATTGCCATTAGGTGCTTGGGAGGATTTTTTATTTAACGGGTTGTATCATTTTCCGAAAATTGTAGGGGCGATTCGCGAATCGCCCCTACAGCAAATCGATCTCGGTGCAGAAAATACTATTGCGGCTCAGCGCGATCGCGAGAAAATTGCCGTTGAAATCAAAAGGGTGTAGGTTGGGTTGAAGCATGAAAACCCAACAACCGTAACTTATCGCGTTGGGTATCGTTCCTCTACCCAACCTACGAGATTTCTTATTATAATTCTGACAGGGATCGTCCCCCCCTCGTTAAAACTTATGGATCCTAAAGACTTACTTGGCATTATTCATCCGTTCCTAGCTGTTGCATTCGTTTTCCCCATGGTGGGAATCGTCGTCAACATGGCTTGGCAAACTCGCCAGCGTCGCTTGCAACTCGAAAGCGGAGAAAAAAGCAAAATTCCCCCGATCGTCGGTCGCGAGCACGTTAAAATTGGCCGGTGGCTGGCCGGATCGGTTGTCGGCATTACCTTAATTGCCCTCGCTTACGCCATTACCTTTTTACCCGATCCCAAACTCTACGAACAACCACCCCTACAAATTGTCTTTATACTCTTCATGTTCGCGGCGACGATCGCCTCTGTCTACTTTCTTTACCAAGCCCGAGAATTGACTTGGCGCGTCGTGTTTTCCGTTCTTTCTACCGTCGGTCTGGTCATACTTGGAGCCCAAGATGGCGTATATCGACGCACGGACGAATGGTATATTTCTCACTTCTATTTTGGCATTGCCGTCGCCATTTTGATGGTGTTTTCGGTCGCAATTTTACCAGAAATTTATCGAGACAAGCGCTGGCGTATCGCTCATCTAGTTCTCAATACCTTAGCCGGATTGTTGTTTGTTGCCCAAGGCTTCACCGGGGCGCGAGACCTCTTAGAAATTCCCCTCTACTGGCAAAAACAGTATATCTATAAATGCGATTGGGAGGAGCGTACTTGTCCTTTTGAACTGCAATCTTCGCAACCCCAAATCGAGAACCTTCTGGGGTTAGAGGCAAGAAATCATCCCAATTTCCAGAATTAATGCAATAGATGAGAATGTTAGTGTAGGGGCAAACGGCGTTTGCCCAATTTGAAGCGTAACATTATTTTCGGAAAATGGTATTAGGGTCGATCGCAAACGCATATTATTGTTAGCGCGATCGTCCTCTTGGAAAATCCCCTACCCCATCAAAATCACCGTATCGATGACATGAATCACCCCATTACTGGCCTCAATATCCGCCGCCAAAACAGTGGCATTTTTGACCTCAAACGGATCGCCGCAGCGTACCGGAATTGGCGCACCTTCTAGAGAGGTTAGGGTGTCCATGTCTTTCAATTCAGCAGTGGTATAACGACCCGCAACCACATGATACTTGAGAATGCGCTGAAGTTGGGGAATATTTTGCACCAACGTATCCACCGTTCCGGGAAGTAATTTGGCAAACGCATCGTCGTTGGGGGCAAAAACAGTTAGCGGCCCCGGTTGCTGTAAGGCTTCCACTAAACCCGCTACTTTTACCGCCGTGACTAGGGTTTGAAATGCGTCGTTACTGACTGCAATTTCGACAATGTTGGGCATCTTTTTACACTCCGATTGTAAACGTTAGTTAGTAGGTTGGGTTGAAGTATGAAAATCCAACAACCGCAACCCACAAAAAATCGCGATCGCTAGCGGTAGTCTTGAGTTTGAATGTCGCCGAGTCGGGCTTCGGGACGCAAGAAGCGATCGAGTTGCGCTTCAAAAAATTGGCGATTTTTGAGGCGGTGTTCCGGGTTGGGATCGTCTAGCGGATACAACAACGCTACCCGCAAGGCTTGAAACACCGCAGAGGTGACGTTATACATCGATCGCTGGAAAGTGATGCCCAACTGGATTAACATATCGTCTTCGCCGCGACAATATTGCTGGTAATACTCTACCAGATAAGGCGGCAAAAAGTGGAGCATATCCTGCATTAATAGCGTGGGCGGAATCCCAGCCGTCCCCACCGGGAAAACATCAGCATAAAGGATGCCATAATGGAAGTCTTTTTGTTCTTCAGGAACTTGCTTGGCTTGGGCATTATAAGACTTCGTGCCCCGGAAGGGCGCAGTGCGGTAAAACACGGCTTCCACGTAGGGTAAAGCGGCTTCGTACAGCCACATAAAACCTTTCGACTTGGGAATGATTTCGTAACATTCATCGCCGATATAAACGTGGTGGTAGATGGGGCGTCCGGCGGCGATAAAAATACCGTTGACCAAAAAGTTCATGGCATCGGGAACGGTTTTGAAGTCGCCCGCATCGTAGCGATCGCTCATTTCAAAAAACACCGGGGCCATCACTTCCCAGAACAAGCCCAAATTAGAATAGTACGAAAGTTCTCGCACCTTCTCGTAGAACATTTGCGGGAAAAGTTTGTACAAGCCCAACATCAAAGGATTGCCTTTGAAATAGGCTTTAATGGCGCGATCGGCATTCTGGATATATTCTTCACTTTCGAGGTAATCGTTAAAACGTCCCCCCATTCCTTGATGCCAAAGCATGGCCCGCATACAGGCTTCGGCGAACTCCATGTTAATGCGATCGTGCCAGAGATGGTGGAAAATTTTCGGGAGTTTCTTGTCGATTTCTCCCTTTTGCATGAATTCGATTAGTTCGGGATGGGCGCTGGCTTCGCCTTTTTGCCAAACCCGATAATCAGCCGTTTCTCCGGCGTAGTGGTTGGGTAAATCTAAATATTCTTGGGGTAAAAAGTATTTGAAAAAAGGTAGAGGATCGAGGAAAACGCGCTCGGCAATATAGAGCAAATCGCGCCAGTAAAAATCCATCGGCACGGCGTAGGCTTTATAAATGCCGATAATTTGCATCAGGTTTTCTGGCGTATCGGGAAGCATGGAACCCCCCGCTTCCAGCCGATGAATGACATCGGCGTATTTGTGCGTGGAAGGGGGAAGTTGGGTGGTGGTGGAGTCGAGAGTTGCAGTCATGGTTTCTGTTTGGCGATCGGTGGAACTGTAGGGGCTAGGCATTGTCGGCGGGCAATTGAGTTGTTAGGTGTTAATTAACTTAGACAATGCCTAGCCCAGTTCAAATTGACGGGAAGAGAAAATTTGACATTTTTTATCGGGGGTGATTGTAGGGGCTAGGCATTGTCGGCGGTCAATTGAGTTGTTAGGTGTTAATTAACTTAGACAATACCTCGCCCAGTTCAAATTGGCAGGAAGGGAAAATTTGACATTTATGGTGGTGGCGATGGCTGAGAGGGAGGGCGAGGCATTCACTATTTTAATTGTAGTCAAAATCTTCATTGTTTTGCGTGAATGCCTAGCCCCTACATAGGGTGTCACGGCTGGTGTATGGTGTCGATCGCGGCAACTCGAGCGATCGCCGGACGGTGCAGTTCGATCGCCAAACTTGTGGTCGTCGGTTCCATCCATCGCAGCAACCAGTTCGGTTGAATTCCTAAGAACAAGACGATCGCGGTAAGGACTAAAGCCGGCCAGCGATCGTTCACCTCCAAGCGATCGTAATAGGCACTAGCGTTATCCAATTTGCCGAAACAGGTGCGGTTAATGAGGATAACAAAATACACCGCCGTCAATCCCGAAGAGATAATACAAATCAACGTGGGAATGGGAAACGTGGCAAAACTGCCCTGGAAAACGACAAATTCTGCCGTAAAACCGACTAATCCAGGAATTCCCGCACTTGCCATCCCTGCAAGGATCAGCAAACCACTGGTGAGGGGAAGTCCGCGAATGGGATTCATTAAGCCATTGAGAACGCTGCGATCGCGGGTTCCGGTGGTTTTTTCCACCACACCCACCAGGAAAAATAGCAGTGCTAAAATCATACCATGAGCCAGCATTTGCGCGATCGCGCCCTGTACGCTTAACTCAGTGCCCGCAGCAGCAGCAACGAGAATATAGCCCATGTGACCGATGGAACTGTAAGCCACCATGCGTTTAATATCCTGTTGGGCGATCGCGTTCATAGCCCCATAAATGACGCTAACCGTGCCAACAACTGCCAAAACGGGTGCGATTAACTCCCAGGTATCTGGGAACAGTTGCAAGCCGAAACGTAGCAAGCCGTAAGTCCCCAGTTTGGCTAGAATTCCCCCTAGCAAAATTGCGGTTGCAGGCGAGGCTTCCACGTAAGTATCGGGCATCCAGGTATGCAGGGGAACCAAAGGGGTTTTAATCCCAAAACCGAGCAATAATGCGGTGAGTAAAAGCAGCTTCGGAACCGAATCTAGGTTTTGGACTTGCAGATCGGCGATTTCAAAACTCGGCGATCCGCTTAAAAATGTTGTCCCTAAAAATCCTGCAATCACTAACAAGCCAGAAACGGCCGTATAGAGGAGAAATTTGGTAGAAGCGTAGCCACGATTTTTCCCACCCCAGATGGCAATCATCAGATAGAATGGGATCAGTTCTAGTTCGTAGAAAATTACGAACAATAGCAGGTTTTGCGCTATCAATGCCCCCGCAATTCCCGCATTGACGAGTAAGATCAGGCTGTCGTGAAAGCGGGAACGTTCGAGATCTTTACGGTTGGTATGAATGGCGATCGCGCTGAGTAGCGAATTGAGTACCAGTAGGGGAAGAGACAGTCCGTCTACGCCAAAGCTGTAGTTGAGTCCTAGGGGTTCGACCCATTGATGAAACTCGACGAACTGAAGTCCGCCAAAGCTGAGATCGAACTGACTGAGAAGATAGAGACTCCAACCGAAAGAGAGGAGACAGAAAACAGTGGCGACAACCCAACTTTTTTTGGCATCGGGATACAGCACGATCGCGATCGCGCCGATTAAGGGAATCACAAGTAATGGCGTTAGCATTGTTTCGCTAATAGGTCATCGGTAAGGGGTAATTGGGCTTTAAAGTTGGCTAAAGGCTGCCAGGATCGGGAAAGACAGTATCAACCCTAACACAATCGTGCCAATTAAAATGGAGAGGGCGTAGAATTGAACTTGTCCGGTGGTGTTGTATTTAAGGGTTTGACCGCTTGCTAAAGTCAGCAAACCGACCAAGTTGATTGCTCCATCGACGACAACGCGATCGCACCAGTCAATTACTTTGGCTACAATTCCCACCACTGCGACGACTGTCACTTTATACAGTTTGGCCGTGTAGAGATCGTAGGCAAAAAAGTCTTGGACGGCGGGAACCGGAAGCACGATCGGCTTGGAAATGGTCGGAGAGGTATATAGAAACAATCCCAAACCGCCACCGACAGCGCTAGATAAAACCATCAGTAGGGTTGCGGGTTCGGTTAACAGCGACAACTCCGGTAACAGCCCCAAGAATGCCAAAATGAGTGGCATATGGAGGGCGATTCCCAGTAATGCCATCATCGGTAAAACCAACGCCCACAATCCTTCGGGCGATCGCCGCGTCCAGTCCGTCACCGGCCCGGCAAATAACTGTCCGAACACTCGCGCCAAACTGCAAGCGGTGATACCATTGACTAGAAGTAATACTGCTAGTAGAAAAGGCGACAAACCATTGGCGATCGTCGCCAGTCCCCAGAAACAACCTAGAGGTGGAACCGCCACTAAAGATAGCGCCCCGACAACATAACAAATGCCGGAAATGGGGCGGCGCGACCACAAACCACCTAAAAAGGTAATGTCTTGGGCGATATTGTTGAGAACGATACCGCCAACGCTCATTATCATTAGCGCCATGGCGATCGCGTAAGTCAACAACAACATCAACGCCGCCTCGCTTTGCCCCGTTCCTACTGCCACAAACACAATACCGAGATAGGAACTGGTAGCGTAAGAAAACACCCGTTTGATGTCCACTTGCGCCAGACCGATCGCGGCACAACTGACCGCCGTAAACGCACCGATCGCAATTTCTGCATTAACAGCAATGGGGGACAATTGCAGGATCGGCTGCACTTTAATTAACACCCAAGCCCCCATCGATACCACCACTGCGTTCCGCAATACGGTGGCGGGCACGGGGCCTTCCATTGCTTCGTCAAGCCACAATTGTAAGGGGAATTGAGCGCATTTACCTACCGGCCCGATTAGCAAAGCCAAACCGAGAAGCGTGGCGACTTTCGGATCTAAATTGACGTTACTGGCCCAAACTGCGAGTTCGTCGTAGTTCCAAGTACCCGCTAGGGGATAGAGGGCGACTACACCCATGAGTAAAACCAAATCTCCTACCCGTTTGGTGAGAAAACCATCTCTGGCCCCCGTCACCACGAGAGATTGATTGAACCAAAAACCGATCAGCAGGTAGGTTCCCAACGTGAGAATTTCCAGCATTACATAGCTGAAAAAGAGGGAATTGGTCAACGCCAAGGCGGACATTCCGGCTTCAAATAAGGCCAGTAGGGCGTAAAACCTAGCCCACCCCCAATCCATTTCTAGGTAGGCGATCGCGTAAATTTGCGTCAGGGCGTTCAAACCCAAAATCACCACCAACGCCCCCACCGTGACGGCTGAGGCTTCCACATCGAAGGTAATATCGAGGTTAGCCGCGTGCAGCCAGGGGACGGATAAGTAAACGGGTTCAGACCAGACTTCTCGCAAGGCGAACAGGCTGTGTACCAACCCCGAAACGGTGAGGACGAGGTTGACATAACCCGCCGGCCGGGGGCCGGAACGGCGAATCAATCCCGGCGACCAAAGCAGGGTCAGCAACGCACCGAGAACGGCGTAGAGGGGGACGAACCATACGCTTTGACTGAAAGGATTCATTGGGACATCAGACTCGAGGGTGAAACAGGGCCAAACATCTATGGCTCGTTCCCGATTATAGATTTATGCCAATACAAAAATCAAATAGGATTGACTAATATCAATCTTTAGGAACGGTTTATAGACGATGGCCGGCGATGAGGCGATCGCCTGCATTACCCTAGAATACAGCACTCCCGCGCCGTTGCGCCATCGGCCCGACGAGTTCGCTGACAAAACAAATCCCCCGTCCGACACCGAACGAGGGAAAACATCGCGCCCCGAATATGGTACGGTACAGTAATGTCTAGTTTGAGGGAAGTCGATCGCGAGTCACCATGCCACCGAAAACATCTGATTTCCAGAAGATATTGGAGACTGTAGAATCGCTGCTAGTTGAGGAACGAGCGATGCTAGTTGAGATCGTGCAAAACCGACTCAAGGAACAGCGACGACAAGAATTAATAGAAGCCGTCAAAGAATCCCGGCGAGAATATGCTGAAGGGAAAGTCCGTCAAGGTTCGATCGCCGATTTGCTAGCAGAGTTAGACAGTTAATCCGATTGTTGTGGAGTTCCAAGTTTACCCGAATTTTTAAGCGGTTAGCCCGGAAAAACCCGCAATTGCGTTATACTATCGAACAAACGTTAGTGCAGCTAGAATCCGATCCATTTCATCCTAGCCTGAAAACCGATTTTGTGGCAGTTACCGGAAGGCGATTGCAATTATTCGGCTCGAGCGGGACGGATGAAAGTGTTATTTACCCGTGCATTTCGCGCGATCGTCCCCAGTACGGAGATAGGATCGGCATCGCGACAAAAACATCGAGAACGAGATGTGTGGCAGCGACGATTTTGGGAGCGCAGTTTGTGCGATCGCGATGAAGTTAACCACTACCTCGATTACATTCATTATAACCCAGTCAAACATGGTTTAGTGGCGTGCCCGCATCAGTGGAAGTATTCGAGTTTTTGGCGGTATGTGGAGAAAGGAATGTATGCAGAAAATTGGGGATGTTGTGGCGATCGACAAGAGCCAAAACCACCGGATTTTAGGAATATCGAACATTTGACGGGTGAATAATTTTCCGGTAGGGCTGGCATTGCCCACCCTACTACTCTGCTATTACTCTTTTTTCCTTATTCGGTCTCGAAGTTGCCGATAAAGTTCGGCAAGATTGATGCCGAGAGGCCCCCAATCCAGATTTTTTAGTGTCACTAAACCACCCAGCAACGGCTCGCCATCTTCCTTGTCTAGCTTGACAGATTCTAACAACACTTGAGATGTAAACTGTTTTTGCTGTTCGATAAGCTCCCCCTGGCTTTGAATGGTTAGAGCTTGCTGTTGAGCAATGGCATTAGCTAGCGTTAACTGGCTGTTTAAGTGTTGAATTTGAGCATTTAGTTTCTGCACTTCAACACTTGATGCTAAAGTGTTTTGATAAGAATTAGCAACTGGACTGCTAGGTAAGCACAAATATACCTTTAGAAGTTCAGCTATTGTTGTTAGGGCCTCATCTTTATCTTGAGGGGTGACAAGAAGAATGGTGTCGCCGTCTGCCTCGTTAATTGAGGTAGTGGAATCAATACCAAGATCGTGCAAAAATTCAGCAAAATACAACAGGTATTGCTTGCAAGCAGTTTCAACCTCTGGTGGAAAGTCAAACTTCTGTACGAGTGAATCTGATAAAGATTCGTATAAATGACGCTCGATTACTTGATTTTGAACTTGACTAAACTGACTGATGCACTCTTCAATGTAAGATTTTAAGGGAGAACCATCACAATGGTACGGAGAAATCATAGGAAAGTGTAAGTATAAACCATTAGACAATGCAGAAAAGCTCTGACCTCTTAACCAGAAAAAACTTGGGTTGATTTGCACGAAAGCCTCAAGAGCCTCATTCACATGATCTTCAACACTCCAGGTATTGTTCCAGGTATCTACACGGACTGAGAAAAGAAAGCTAATGGCATATTCAGCATAGCGAAAATACTTTTCATAAACATTTCTTAGATCTTCTGGATGAGATCCTAAAATAGGTTCAACATGGGATTCCCTGAAAAATGTTACTTTATCAAGAAATAAGTATTTTAATTCACTGTCCAGGTAGTTGTCAAGTTGAAAATCAATTGAGTCAATGTAAATTTCATTGCTCTCTAAAATTCTTGAAATTGGAGATAGAATAGACTGGTTGTAAATTTCCGTATCGTATATATTTAAGTCTATCTCTTTTTCATGATCTCCAGTTGTTCTTTTTATTTCATAACTGGAGTCGCTTAATTTTTTGCCTTCAAAGAAGACATCAAACTTATTCTTTTTTGATGTACTTTTACGGACAGTAAAAAGTGGTTCTTCCATCAGTCTCGATCTCCGATGATAAAATAACAATTTTGTGAGTGGACAGTTTCAGGCAGTCAGCCTCAAAGCTGTTTAACAACAACAAGCCGAGCGAGCCAACCAACACCGTAGCCGATCGCCAGCGCCCACACTTGGGAAAACATATTGTTGATAAAACTCTCAACCCCTGCGGATAGGAATTGAGAAAACATCAACGTTAAGCCCACGATGAATACACCCAGTATAACAGAGAACAGCAATACAAGAGTATTCAGGGCGCTGACGAAGCCGATGCCAAAAAGAATGAGATTGTAGGGTAACATTTTCCAGTATTTGCCCAACCTGAAGTCTAGCACCTGGAAGATAGTATAACACTACCCACCCGATCGAGAACAATGTAGCGATCGCTACTCCGACCCGCACAACCTTTAGAAAGTGTTGACATCTGGTGCAGCCGAGGGAGAGTTGTGTTAGGTTTTTTCCAGAGGCACACTGTGGATCCTGTTCGTCGCCCGTTGCCATAGAGGGAAAATAGCTTATGTCTGCGACTCTACCCTACGCCGATCCCGCACACGATATTCTCCGCGATC
>CAKZKB010000095.1 GCA_937121005.1 uncultured cyanobacterium
GCCGTTAGGATTGAGTAAAAATAAGTTTCCTGGAGCCGCGATCGTCCCTTCAATGTTGGAAATATTGCGACCCGTGACGCGAGCAAAAATGGTTTGCACGGCAGCAGGAGCGTTAAAAAAGGCCGTCGTTTGTGGGGGAACGGAAAACTCGGAGAAGCTATGGAATAAATTTGCCCCAGAAGTGGTTCCGCCGTCAATGACAAACACGCTGCCATTGGGGGCGACGATCGCGTTTTGAGGTAAAGTTGTATCGGGTACGATCTGGGCCGCGACGGGAGAAGCAGCGATCGATCCAAATATAAGGGCGACAACAGTAGGCGATCGCATGGTTAACCCCAAGCAACAGCATTAGTAATCCTAGCGTACACTTGCTTTTTCTAGACTGTCAAGGAAATTTTTTTGAGAAAAGGGGTTGTTTTGCGGATGACTTTTGTGATATTCTATATCATAATGGGAATAGTGAATGTTGTAAAATTTTTGTCACCACTTCCATTATATAAAATATAGCATAAAAAAGGAACGGAAAAATCCCGTTCTTCACAAAATTTTAAGAATTTTTTCGAGACGCGATAGGTGCGCTGTCGCGGATCGCGTTTTTAGTCGCACTCGGGTTGTGGCAATGTCGCTGCTGTTGGCACTTGCGACACCAAAGCAATTTTACCATCTGGGGCGATCGTCCAGGTTGTGGCTTCGTTTAAGGTTTGTGTAGGGGCGAATGGCATTCGCCCTCGATCGTCTGACGAAGCAGGGTCAACGCCGTTGACCCCTACAGGGACAATTTCGCCCAAGTCATCGACGGTCATTTGGATTTCTAAAAATTGGCGCGGGTTTTCAGGAATGCCGCCGCGTCCGGTATAATAAAAACCACTCCCGGCGTAGTCGCGGCAATCGTCAAAGTCGAGAGAAGCCGTATCGATCGCGCGAACTCGCAAGTCTAATAGCCCCGAGGTACTATCAATATCGGGCGTGTTGATTTCCACAATGCCACTAAAGTTTGTACCGAGATTGGATGTTGCGGTAATATCGCTTTCAGGGGTTAAGAATTCCCGAAACGCTGTCCCGAAAATTGCCGTCGTGTCGATGGTGACGCGACCGCCAAAGGCTTGTTCGGCGTTGGCCGTAATGTCGCTATTTTCGAGGGCGACTAACGTATCCGTATTGATGATAATATTGCCACCAGTGGACGTACCCGAAGCATTGGCCGCGATCGCGCTGCGCCGTCGCAATTGCAGATCCCCAGTACGCAAAATAATATTACCGCGATCGCCCGCTACAGTGTTGGCACTGAGAAGACCGCTATCGAGTTGCAAGCGATCGACCGTTATTTCCAAGTTCCCCGCTTGTCCAGTTTGGGAACTATTCACCGACAACCGCGCCCCATTTTCCACCTGCAAGCGATCGCCGAAAATGTCTATGGTTCCTGCATTCCCCGTCCCGTCGCTACTCGAAAGGGCCACCGCCCCGTCTGTAAAGCGCAGATCCCCACCGCGAACGACGATCCGGCCCGCATTCCCGGAAGCATCGGCTGTCGTATTGGCATAAAGACCGCTAGCGGGCCCCGTTTCTGCAATTTCGTTGGGAAAGTCAACATTCAATTCGGGAAACGCCGCCACCCGTTCGCTGAAAGTGGCATCGCTACCCGATAACACCGCCGAGTCCGTCACCTCCAAAACAATATTCCCACCATTCCCCGATCCTAACGCCGTCGTCACCAACTGGCCGCCATTGGCTGCTATAAAGCGATCGACCCGTACCGTCACCGTTCCGCCGTCGCCGTCCCCTTCGCTGCGGGCATTGAGGGCGGCCCCGTCGCGGATCTGTAAGGTATCGGCCGCGATCGTCAGTTGTCCCCCGCGACCGGATCCGGCTGTATTCGTCAAGATGGCACTGGGCAACCCCGCCGCTTCTGCTAAATTAGCATCGGGATCTCGTAGGGGGGACGATCCGGCAATGTCGGCCATTTCTGCTGTAATGCTGATATTACCTGCATTTCCATCGGCCAGAGACGCGGCCTCGATAAAGGATCCCTCGCGAATATTCAGCGTCCCGGCGCGAATATTGATGTTTCCCCCGTTACCATTCCCCACCGCCGTCGCTTCGATGCCCGTACTGATGGTACTGGGTAAGAGATCGCCTTGGTCGTCTAACGCCCCTTCCAGTCGCAATTCCCCCGCGACGTTGATATTAATATTGCCACCGCTACCCGTGGCCTGGTTGCGAACTGCCGATCGAACTCCCGTTCCTTGCAACACCAGGCGATCAGCCTCGATGTTAATGTTGCCTGCATTGCCACTGCTACCATTTTCGCTAGTCGTGCGCAGAGTATCGCTCAAAAAGGCAAAACTTTCCGGTCGCAAAATCCCTTCGCCGATCCGCAGATTGATATCGCCCCCATTGCCCGAGGCATTTTCTCCAGACGTACCGCCAAACACACCCAAACCATCGAACAGCAGGCGATCGGCCTCGATATTGACATCGCTACCGCGACTGGGGCCCGATGTTTCCGTCAGGATGCGGGCGCTATCGGTAATTTCTAGGGTTTGGGTGCGAATGTCAATGCTTCCGGGTTCTCCAACCCCGGCAATTTGACTGCGTAAAAAGATGTTCCCCAGACGAATGCGATCGGTTTCGATGTCGATACGGCCGGCATTTCCTTCTCCAGCATTATCCACTTCCAGGGTGGGCCCGCGAAACCCGCCTTCTAACGACGGTGTGCGAACCGTGACGTTTCCGGCATTTCCGATCGTCCCTTCGTCAATCTCGGCACCGATTATACTGCCATTGAACTCAAAGCGATCGCTCGCTGCAATGGCGACATCGGCTGCATTCCCCCGGATCCCCGCGTGATCGCCCACCACCAACGCGCCATCGTTAATTCGCAGGGTGTCCGCTTCGATCTCGATGCGTCCCAAGTTGCCGATCGCCCCTTCTGCGGCGGTATTTTCCAGTGATGGGGCCAGACCCCGACCCGATATCAGTTCCAGCGTCTCTGCTTGAATCTCAATATTCCCCGAATCTCCCCTGGCCCCAACAGCTAAGTTATTGGTGACATTCCCTCCTCGGCCGATAAAGACGGTTTGCGTGCCGTCGATGGTAATATCGCCCGATCGCGTTCCCATGCTGTCCCCATTTTCAGCGATCCCGCCGCGCAATTCGCTACCTCGGGCGGTGGTATCGGCCCCAGAAATCTCGATATTGCGCCCGGTGATGGCAATTTCGCCACCAGCAGCAGCAGAGGAAACATCCGCGATCGCCCCATCGACAACTGAGACATGGCCGCGATCGACCTCTGGGGGAAAGTCTAGCTGCAAGCCAGTGCCCGCAAACTCGAGTCCCACTTCTCCCGAAACCACTCCCGCCAGTTCGATGCGGCCGCCGGGGGCCGCCAGTTCGCCCGTCGGCGTTGCCCCCTCGGGGGTCAGTAAGTAACCGCGAGTGACCAGGGTTTCGCCTCCCAACAAGGCTAGCGTGCGATCGTCTCGGACAGCTAAATTGCCCCGCGCGAAGATGGGGGACGGGTTGCCAGCAAACACCAGTCCTGACGGGATGACCTCACCAGTGGGAAGCGGATCGCCTAGATCGCTAGAGAACAAATCGCCCTCACTCAAGCGGATACCACTGGCTGTCGAACCCACAAACGAGCCGCCCAAATTCAGGCTAGAAGTCGGGACAAATGCCAATCCTGCCGGATCGAACAAAAATAGATTCGCATCCCCTAAAACGCCGATCGTGCCGAAGATGCGCGAACCCTGTCCTCCGGTAATGCGGGCCAGAATGTTCTCGGTATTCGGCGGTTGGCTGAAGTTGGCGGTTTCTCCTTCACCGAGATCGAAGCGATCGAAACTGTGCAGCAGGCTGGTTCCTCGCTTTGCCCCGCCGTCAATGCGGGTGGTGTTAGCATCCACAACAACCACGATCGCGCTTTCGTTCCCCAAACTGCCATCGGGGACGATCGCCGTTTCGGGACTCGTACTAACAAAAGTAGACCCAGTAGTATCGAGGGTTCCCGTTGCACTTTCGATCGTCACTGTTTCTGGCAAAGCCACCACATCTCCTGTGGTAATATCGCCCATGGCAGAAAAGCGAAAAGTGGCATCATCGCTACCAATAAACCTCATTCCTCCAGCCGCGATCGTCCCCGCTTGCAATACTACCGGATCGCGAAAAATTCCCAACCCCGTCACCGTTAGCGTCCCCGTATCCGTAGGACGACCCATGGCAATTTGTGAAAACCCCACTCCTTCCGGGTTTCCAAACTCGGAAGCGACTAACCCTGCGGTTAAATTGTTAATCCCTAACTCCCAATCTCGCATCGGATCGAGACCTTGAAACTGAAGAACTCCCGAGCCCGTAAAAATACTGCTGCGAATGCGGAGGCGATCGGCTTCTAAAACTAAATTTCCCGTTCCCGAATTGAGAATTCCATTACCAATGTTGATGCCATCGTCTCCAGTGGGAGAGATGCCCCGGATAAAAATATTGCCATTTCCGGTAGCTGCAATTGTAGTCGTTTCGGAACGGAAAACGTCAATAAATACCCCCGTATTGGCCGTATTCGGGGGAACATCCAAACTGTTACCCGTACCCCCTCCTCCAATTCCCGTCAGAATGATACTTCCCTCTCCACTTGTCGCGATCGTGGCATCTCGAATATCGATTCCCGGATTGGTCAATTGCATCCCTCCCCCGGTTCCTGTTATCCGAATATCCCCATCAACGGTACTGAGGCTGCTACTCTGAAAAATCCACACGCCTTGATGTCCTCCAAATGGAGAAGAAAGCGATCCCGTACCTGTCAGTTCGATATTTCCCCGTCCCGTCGCTTCCAGGGTGCTAAATGCGTCAACAAACACCCCCGTTCCGTCTCGTTCTCCCATGCCAAAACCGATGAGAGTAATATTACCATCTTCTACGCTGAGGGTCGATCGCGCAATGCGAATGCCCCGATTGGCACTAATTCCATCGCCACCCGTGCCCGTTAGATTGATATTTCCCTCTCCCCGAGTCGTCAGTATTGCATTACCAAACGTACTAATCCCGTTACTTCCACCACCAGGCGGTGCAACCCCCGTCAGCACAATATTTCCACCCCCCGCATCGATGGTTCCGCCAATACCAATGCG
>CAKZKB010000096.1 GCA_937121005.1 uncultured cyanobacterium
GCCCCCAACGCCCCAACATGACCACATTGGCGACAGTTATCGGATAGTCCCAGTCAATTTGCGATCGCTGGGGCACGTAAGCCACGCGCTGGCGCTGGCGGTCTAGGGGTTTGCCATTGTAGGTGACACTCCCGCGCGATCGTAACAAACCTAGCATTCCCTGAAGCAAGGTGCTTTTACCCGCACCGTTGGGGCCGATGACTCCCGCTAAGCATCCCGGTTGCAACTGAAAACTGACACTCTCGATCGCGGCCACCCCCTGATAGTTGACGCGCAAATCCCGAACCTCTAACATAATCGTGCAAGGAAACGATAATCATTATCAAAGCATAAATCGCTACAAATGTCGAATATCTTGTTTCATCTGGCCGGGTTTGTTGGACTGGTCGCCATTGCTGCGGGATGCGCCGATCGCCCCCCAGACACCAGCGAAACTAGCAGCGATCGTCCTTTAGTCGTCGCCACCTCTCCCGTCTTGTGCGATCTCGTCGGTCAAGTGGCCGGCGACAGCATCGATCTCGACTGTCTCATCGCGCCGGGTCAGGATCCGCACACTTACGAACCCACTCCCGACGATCGTCGCAGTATCGAGACCGCGCAGTTAATTTTCTACGGAGGGTACGACTACGAACCCGACCTTTCGCCATTGGTGGAAACGGTATCGACTTCAACGGTAACAGTTCCCGTTTACGAGCTCGCCGTCCCCGATCCGTTGTTAGGTGAAGGCCATCATCATCACGGGGAAGAGGAAGAACATCACCATCATGGAGAAGAAGAGGAGGAAGACACCCACGCCGAACAGGTTCCCGATCCCCACGTATGGCACGATGTTGAAAACGCGATCGCGATCGTCGAGGTGCTGCGGGAGAATTTGTGCACATCTGTTCACAATAATAATGTCGAAAGCTGCGATCGTAACGCTGCCGCACTGACAGAAGAACTGCAAGCCCTCGATGGCTGGATCGAAGCGCAAATTGCCACCATTCCCGACGATCGACGCTTGCTCGTCACCACTCACGAAGCCCTCAACTATTATACTAGCGCTTACGGGCTACAGTTGGAATCTGCCCTCGATAGCGTTAACACCGAAGCCAAACCCGCAGCCACGCAAATCGCCGCCGTTGTCGAAACTGTCAAAGCCGCCAACGTCCCCACCGTCTTTGTCGAAATAACCAATACATCCGAACTCATCGAGACGATCGCTCGAGAAGCCAATGTGGAGATTTCCCCCAAAAAGCTATTTGTTGACAGCTTAAATGAGGCGGGAAGCGAAGGCGATTCCTATCAAGAGATGATGGAATGGAATACTTGCGCGATCGTCGTCGGTTTAGGGGGAGAATGTACGCCATTTGGCGATGAATAAAGGGTAAGTCGATCGCTACCAACCAGTGTAGGGGCGATTCGCGAATCGCCCCTACTATTCTCAAGAGAAGGGTATTACGACCCGATAGACCGGGTTTCTACACTCGTCTATATTATAAATCTAAGTCGAGTTGTTTTGGTTGTTTATCTTTATCCAAATCGAAACACTTTTCCTCGATTTTATAGTTCGACAAAAATAGCTCGTTCCCTTTTTTAGCTTTTTCTTGCTTGTAGTTGTTCATGCCATATTGCAACTGCCATTCGTAGATATTGGCAAACTCAAAGTTTTGGCGTATAGTTGGGGAGTCGTCGTAAGTAATGAGCCAATTGTGACGACAGTTTTGCATTTGTTCGGCAAAGCGATCGTCGTCGAAAGAGGTATGTAACGCTCCTTTTTTACCGTAGAGTTTCGATTTTTTGGCGACAAAATACGGCGGATCTAGGAAAATAAAAACATCTCGACCCGGTGGATGCAACAGTTCGCTATAATCGAGATTGGTAATTTTTACGTCTTGCAAAAGAGTTTCGAGTTGTTCTAAACGCGCGATCGAGGACGCTGTAAATCGCTTCTCGAAGGCTTTTTGCGAAAACCCTCCAGCCTCGATCGTCCCTGAAAATGAAATCCGGTTGAGGACAAAAAAGCGGCTCGCTCGCTCGACTTCTGATAGAGTAGAAGGGTCGATCGCTGCCAGTTCGCGAAACAGTTCTTTCCCTTGCTTGCAAGTTGCTTTGACATGGCGAACGCTGTCAACCAACGCAGCAAGATTGTCGCGAGCGCATTTCCAGAAATAATAGGTTTCTGGGTTGAGATCGTTAATCCAAACTGGACGATCGCGGTACAATTGCCGAAAGGCAATAAACACCGAACCGCCGCCAACAAAAGGTTCTCGAAACTCGGCGATCGCCCTCGGAAAGCGATCGATAATTTGTTTGAGTGCCTTAGCTTTTCCACCAGGATAGCGCAGAGGGGTTTTGATAGGGAAAGATTGAGAGATGGCGATCGCCTCCACAGATCGAATCATACCTTAAAATACCACGTCTTCGTAAATGGCATCTACGGAAACAACGAGATTGACACTGGTTAATTCAACGCGATCGCCTTCTCCGTAGGGAATAAACGTCCACGTTCCCACCTCATTGCGTCGGAAAACCTCGATCGTTTTTGTTTCGGAACGGACGAGAACGTATTCTTTTAAGGTCTCCAAGCGACGGTAGATGGCAAATTTTCTACCTCGGTCGTAGGCTTCCGTTCCGGGAGACAGTACCTCTATAATTAAGCAAGGGTAACGGGAAAATTGTCGAGCCGCGCGATCGCGTTCGCGTAGCGTCCCCGCAGGGGAATCGTCGCAAGTGACGCTAATATCAGGATAGATGAAAGGGCCATCGTCGCTAATTCCAATTTTAGCATCGGAATTTCTGACTTTACATCGTCGTTGCAAGTGTTGTTTGAGAATGCTGGCAATATTGAGAACAATATCGGCATGAGCCAGAGAACCTCCGGTCATGGCAAACACTTCACCATCGAAATACTCATACCGCAGTTGTTGAGTGGCTTCCCACTCAAAATATTCCTCTGGCGTAAATCGATCGCGATCTTGCATTGCTACCACAAATACCGTTCCTGAATTGCAACATCCATTTTTTCTACAGTATAGCAAAGTGAAGTCAGTCGTTATGCGCTATGTCGAAGGAGACTCCACCTCCAGAAAAATGAGGGAATCCGGGAGCGATCGCCCATTTTCAGTTTGGTAGTGGGAGCGTCTCGCTCCGCAACGGCAAAAAACTCGATTTATAGAGGCACATCACGCTATCGAATTGCAGCTTGCTATAATCGAGGCAACTCAGAGCAGTGGCATCCAGGGGCGGTGAATTACAACCCCTTTTCATTACTGAAGGGGCCGAGGAATTTCTCTCCATCAAAATGAATGAGATGTTTGGGTTCATCAGCAATCCAAACTTCCGTTTGCCAGCTAATATCGGCCACAAATTGTCGAAAAGAATTGCGATTTTGGAATGCACTCACAAAAATAACTGGAGCAGTACAGTTCCTAGTCATTTCTTCTAAAAGTAAGTGGCGAACCGGATCGATGGGGTTAGAGGAATGAACAGCTTCAACTAAAAACAACCAGTTGCGAACAGAATCGTAAGCAACAATGTCGGGCAAAAGATCGGTATCTGTAAACTTTTCAAAGCCAAGATCGAGAAGATCGTGACTTTCTCTAATCAAGATTTTTTTGTCTGAATCCCCAATATACAAGACTTTAGCACCATTGCCAAACCGAGGTAGAAATTCTTCTACGATCGCTCTTTGGATTGCATTATGCTGTCCTGCTTTGAGTTCTAAAGTAATTCCACTGGGAAGTCGGACGGGTATTTTTATTTGTTCTGTACCACGATCGAGTCGTTGAGACAAATCCCCAAATTTTCTCTTAAATTCTAGAATATTTTGTTGCCATTTTGATGTTCCATAAGAGTGCAAAATGCTAACCGCTTCAGGATTGATTGCATAACTCCGTGTGGGATTATTGGTATTCGCATTTGGGTTTCCAGCACTTCGCAATATCAATCCAGAAGGAACGAGCAATGCCAAATCTTTACGCCGAACATCGTCATAAGATCCAGACGAGATAGGTTTTCCCAGATCTTCGAGATAATGCTGGTTCCAAAAGTTAATAATCTCTCGAGTCGTTACAGACCACGAATTTTTTCCTTGCCAATACGCTGCTGAATGCCAATCATCACCTGGCTTAACATTAGATACAGCAAGAAGTGTGAGAGCCAAACGCAGTCGTCTCCTTTTGGTTTGGCGATCGAGTGGAACTCCAATCTCTGTCAATATGTCTAAGGCTTCTGAAATTTTATTAGACATCTGTTAAAAAGCTAAATGATAGTTGTCTAGGTTGAAGATCTGCACTGAAACTAATATCCTCTAGATCGGGTTGTAAATATCGTTTGACAGATTGTGCTATGGCCTTAGCTAAAAGAGGAGGCACAGCATTACCAATTTGCTTGCACTGACTGCGATCGTTACCGTAAAATTGAAACCAATCAGGAAAACTTTGCAGTCTGGCTCCTTCTCGTGGGATTAACCTACGCCTCCGTCCATCAGGAAGGCGAATTCTCAACATATCTCCCGTTGGAGCACCTAAGTTCCGACAAGTTACTGTTCTAGATGGTGCATCCAAATATAAGTCTCGCGGACGAGCGCATTGAGAAGCAATCTCATATTTGTTGACATATCGATCCATGCTTGGCGTTAAAATTTGCGCGTTATCTGGAATAGAAAACGCGAGATCTCCTAATGCCTCTCCGACCGTATAAACATGATATGGATGGGTTATTTTTGGCCATTGCCATCTGCTCTTATGTGCAACACAAAAGAGGCGTTCGCGACGTTGCGGTACACCATAGCGAACAGCATTCAAAACCTTCCACTCTACACAATAGCCTAGTTTTTGTAAAAAGTCAACAATTTCCTCCAAATAAAACTTATTACGATATTTCATTCCTCGGACATTTTCAAATATGGCGATTTCGGGTTGATAGCGCTCGATCGCACTTAAAAAGATCGGAAATCCATCACGACTATCTTTTAACCCAAGTTGGTGTCCTCCTTGACTAAATGGCTGGCAAGGCGGGCCCCCAATAATAATGTTAGCTCGATCGATATTTGACAACATTGAATCGAGATCGAGTTTTACTTTATAACACTCTCCCTGTAAGTTTTGTCGGTATGTACGAGCAGAATCTGCATCCATCTCGTAGCCAACTGTGCGAAATCCTACGGCTTCAAAACCCAGAGATAAGCCACCGCAACCAGCGAACAGATCGATAACGACAGGAAGACTTGGATTGGGATCGCTTATAGTGAGTTCGTTATTTATAAAGTTTAGGTAGGGAATTTCAGAGGAAAAACACTGCATTGATTGACAGACCATTTAGTGAAATGAGTTGTACTATGAAGAGTAGTAGGGTGGACAATGCCACCCTACAAAATCTACTACACAACCTACAACATCTCTCGCACGTCCGACACCTTGCCGTTAATGGCCGCAGCGACAACCATGGCCGGACTCATTAACAGTGTCCGTCCCGAAGACGATCCTTGCCGACCTTTAAAGTTACGATTGGACGAAGAGGCACTAATTTGATCCCCTTGTAATTTATCCGGGTTCATGGCCAAACACATGGAACATCCAGCGTTGCGCCATTCAAAGCCTGACTCGATAAAAATCTTGTCGAGTCCTTCGGCTTCGGCTTCTTTTTTCACCTCTTCGGAACCGGGCACCACAAAGGCTTTAATCCCGGAAGCGACTTTGTGACCTTTAGCAAATTTGGCCGCTTCGCGCAAGTCGCTTAAACGTCCGTTGGTACAGCTACCAATGAAGCAGACATCGACTTTTGTTCCCGCGATCGCGTTTCCGGGTTCCCACTGCATATAGCGATATGCTTCTTGGGCCAAAGCGCGATCGCCCTCCGGCATTTCTGCGAGTTGGGGAATGGTTTCGTTAACGGCAATTCCCTGTCCTGGCGTAATTCCCCAGGTCACAGTTGGGGCGATATCTTCAGCATTGAATACTA
>CAKZKB010000097.1 GCA_937121005.1 uncultured cyanobacterium
ACCCAGTTACAACTGTTTAACAACTCGGTTCTAGAGCCTGGAACTGGCAACGCATCCCAGGGTAGGAACTTTAACGCTTACCGCCAACGTAGCTCTAAAAAGCCCGTAGACTCCCTAGAACTGAGGCTGGTCAACTTGTGGGCTTTAACAAGCCCCCGTCATAGCCGACAGGCTTGACGGCGGGTTGTTGACCTAACGTCCTCAATCGAATGCTCTTTTTAACCTTAGCCGATCGTGGCGAACAATTTACACTGTCCGACGGCTGTTGACCGCAGGGGCCGAGGGCAACGGGGTTGCTGTTATCCCCTGCTATTTTATCTATCTGGCGCGATCGCGGGTTTTTACGTCAACGGTGAGTTTTGTTACAAAACTTCACTATGCCTCCGCCGGACTGGGGGCTTCGGTGCTGTTGGCTTCTTCCTCGGGAAGCGGGGCCGTTTCGATGGTTTGGGGCCGCGATCGCGGTGTGGGTTTGCCAAACAACTTCTCGCCGAGGTCGTAGGTGGCAAATTTAGGTAGCACTTCGCGCACGAAGGCATCGGCGGCTTTCGATCGGTAGCGGTTGGGGTTGTAGATGGCCCATAGCGTCCGGTTGACCACCACGCCGTCGATGGTGGCTCGGTGCAAGACTCCCATTTGCAGTTCTTTTTCGATGGCCGAGATGGAGACAAAGGCGGCTCCCAGGCCCGACTGGACGGCATTTTTAATCGCCTCGATGGAGTTGAGCTCCATTTCCAGCGTCAGGCGGCGGGTGTCGATCCCGCAGCGCGTCAGCACGGTATCGATCACCTTGCGGATGGTCGATTGGGAGTCGAGGGCGATAAATTGTAACTCGTAGAGATCCTCCTTGCGGACGGCTTCGGCGGCGGCCAGAGGGTGGGTACTGGGCAAGATCAGAGCCAGTTCGTCGTCGGCGTAGGGAACCACTTCTAGGGAGTCTTGCAGTTCGGCAGGCACTTCTCCCCCGACAACGGCCAAGTCTACCTGGCCGTTGGCGACGCTCCAAGAGGTGCGCCGGGTGGAGTGGACGTGCAGTTGCACGGCGACTTCCGGGTAGAGTTCGCGAAACTTCCCGATCGTCCGGGGTAGCAAATACGTCCCGGTGGTTTGGGACGCGCCGACGATCAGGGTTCCCCCTTGCAGGTTTTGCAGGTCTTCGATGGCGCGGCAGGTTTCTTGGCAGAGGGTGAGAATTTTTTCGCCGTAGTCGAGGAGGAGATGTCCGGCTTCGGTCAGTTTAGCTCTGCGGCCGCCGCGATCGAACAGGGGCACGTCAAGTTGTTTTTCCAGGTTTTGTACCTGCAAGCTGACGGCCGGCTGGGAGACGTACAGGCTGTCTGCTGCGCGTTTGAAACTTCCCTCGGACGCGATCGCCTTGAGGATACGCAGTTGGTCTAGGGTAAAAGGCAAGTCGGACATAAACACTCAACCCGAAAGGGCAAGGCGGCCGGGGGGTCGCGCCTTCCGATCGCCCGCAAGCCACCCCCATCAACAGAACCTCACCTCGGGCTGCGCTCGTGGGCTCGCTTCCGATTGTACCCTTAAACGCGATCGTCTCTGGGAACGCTTCAGGAGGCCGGCCCCAAGGATTGGGATCGAATTAAAAACGATCGATTAAAAATTAAAAAGGGCGATCGGGTTTGGAGTCGTTCAATTGGCCGCCATACAGTTGTACAATTTTTGTAGCGTCAGGAGTTGGAAATGGTTGCGTCCCCACCCATTGGTACACAACACTACAGCCCGGAGGACTATCGCCAACGGGAAGCGAAGGCACAAACGCGCCACGAATACCGCAGTGGAGAAATTATCGAAATACCGGGAAGTTCGGTTAATCATAACAGTTTGACGCTGGATCTGGCTTTTACGCTTCAGCTTCTTTTGCAAGACACGGAGTTTAAGATTTTCAGTAGCGATCTGCGCGTGTGGATGCCAGCGTGTCAGTTTGGCGCGTACCCTGACGTAATGGCGATCGATGGCGAACCGATTCTCAACGGCGATCGTACTGATGAAATCCTCAATCCTCGATTCATTGCTGAAGTCCTCTCGCCTGCGACTGCGGACTACGACAGAGGGACGAAATTCTCGTCTTATCGTAATATTGACAGTTTCCGGGAATACTTGTTAATCAGCCAAACCGAACCGCTTGTAGAACATTATTGGAAAACCGAGGACGGGGTTTGGCATTTGGAAGATTTGCGTGGTCTGGAGGCGACGATCGCTTTGCGACATCTCCCGGCGACGTTTGCTCTCAAACAAGTTTACCGCCGTGTCAAGTTTGACTAGATGGACTGCTATACTTGAAACACGAACCTTAAGATCGAAGCTACCCCTGATGACGACAAAGCCCGAAAATACAACAACGTTTCAAAATGCCGACGAAAACATCAGCCTAGACGAGATTTTCCGGCGTATTGACGAAGCTGGCCCGGATCCAGACCAACCGAGTTTAGAAGAAATTAGCCAAATTGTCAAAGAGGGTCGCACTGAAAGATATAATTATCTTATCTACGGAGAGCGCGGCTAATTTGGATTAGGTTTCGGGTTC
Organism: uncultured cyanobacterium; assembly: GCA_937121005.1. Lineage (GTDB taxonomy): Bacteria > Cyanobacteriota > Cyanobacteriia > Cyanobacteriales > Geitlerinemataceae > CAKZKB01. The sequence goes on from CAKZKB010000097.1 coordinate 2,546, forward strand.
GAGTAACGCTTGGAAGCGCGGATCGTCGCGGAGGCGATCGAAAGCACTATCTGTCTTAGCATATTCTCGACATTCAGGATTAAGTTGAATCGCTTTTTTTAAGTCTGATAATGTTGCCTCAAGATCGTTTTGTGCCGCATATGAACAAGCTCTATTGAACCAAGCTGACTCGTTATGAGAATTGATTGCAAGTGCTTCAGTATAATTATCAATTGCTTCCTCATATCTGCCCAGGTTTTGTAAGTCAGCGCCTCTATTGTGCCAAGCACCATAGTATTTGGGATTGATTGCAAGTGCTTCAGTATAATTATCAATTGCTTCCTCATATCTGCCTAAAATATGTAAAACATGACCTCGACTATACCAAGATAGGAACAGTTCGGCGTTAGCTTCAATGGCCTTGTCGTAGCTAGCAATCGCTTCTTCGTATTGCTCTAGTTCCTTTAAGGCAACACCCCGATTGTGCCAAGCTGACTCATTGCTAGGATTGATTTCAATGGCTTTATCGTAGCTAGTAACTGCCTCTTCAAATAGCCACAATCCGTATAAAGCATTGCCTCGATTGTACCAAGCTATATCATCATTGGGGTCGATTTCAATGGCTTTATCGTAGCTAGTAACTGCCTCTTCATATCTCCCTAATTGATCCAAAACCGCACCTCGATCATTCCAAATTCGGGTATCTTTGACTTTGAAATCAACAAGTTTATTCCAGATTTCTAAAGATGAAGTATGCTTGCCACTTGCTGTTAAAATGTTGCCTATTTGAAATAAGCAATAGTATTGGCGCTCTATCGTTTGACAAGGCTCGCTCAGCATGGTTTCTAGCTCAATAATTCGCTCTCGATGCTGTTCGGGTGTCCATTTCAAATACTCGTCATAATTCCCTTCTAGCAAAATTCGCTCCGATTCTTGTTCTACCCACGATGGATCGGAAGGAAACTCGATCGCCCCAGTTCCCCAGTCAAAAAAGTCCATCGATCGCCGCCGAAAATACTTGAGAGCAAAACGAGGAAGTAAAAATACAAAACAGATCGGAAAGTCGTCGCGAAAACGTTCTCGTTGTTGGTTGAGATGTCCGAGAATTTTAGGAACGCTATCGAGTTTGTAGTAGTCGCCTTCGCCACCATAACCAGGACGAATGTAGTCCACCAAAGATCGCTCGATGCCACTGATACAGAGTACATCAATTTTATCTCGATTGGGCAGCGCCGCCACAATTTCGTAGAGGTTGTCGATCGCCTCTTTGAGATCCAAAACTTCAATGTTTTTGCCCGGTAAATCCCCTTCTAGTCGATTGATAATTCGCGTCCCTTCTGCGGGAGAACACTGCACGAATTTGAGTCCGAACCCTTTCGTTCGCGAAATGGATCGACGCAGCGATCGATATCTTTCTTCCGGTGTGGTTTCGATGTCGTCTTCGTCGCGATCGAGATTTTCTCCCGGCGCGACGGGAGTGGGGTTTGTTTTGAGTTTGCGATCGATAGGTTCGTTCATTTAGTTCTCCTCGTTGCGTCCCTCCGGGGCGCTACGAACTGTGGAGGCTCTGCCTCCAGAATACCACGAGGCAGAGCCTCGAAGAAAGCATTCCCTGGCAGAGCCAGAGGAACGAGGGAAGTGAAGGGAATCTTGCAGCCATGTAGAATTTTTTCCTTTCATTATTTAACCTCCTCTAAGGCTTTCTTAAACTGCGAAATTCCTAAAACCAACGGATGTACGTCGTACCATTCGCATAGAATATCGTCGTTATCGAAATATCGATATCGCAACACGCAACGGCTGAGTTGAAACCAGCGATGCAAGTCATCATTGAGAATATCTTTATTTTTGTGAACGCGAGCCAAATGCGTCCACTGGTCTGCTTCTATTGTATCGCGATAGGTGCTGCGAGCCTCACCAAATGCGGCTTTAACAGCTTTTTCCCGGATCGGAAGCGTATCCGTCCAGTCGATCGCCTTTTGGATCATTTGCATCAAATTTCGCACGTGCCCGCCACTCATTTCACAGAGGCAATCGAGCAATTCTTCCGACTCGAATACCTGCGTATCTACATTTTCTGCCAGTTTTTTATCGATTTTATGCAATCGTTTTGTCACCAGTTCTCGCATTTTTGCCATTCCTTTGTCGTTGCGAGAACCATCTCGATTAGCTACCATAATCATCGGGACGACATCTGCTTCGCCATGAATATCTTCGAGACGGGTTCCGCGATGGGAATACACTAAAGAAATGGGGACAGTATAGATAACGTGAGCGCCAATTCCGCGTAATTGTTCGCTGCGGTTGAGATAAATTTCGTCGTAGTTGCTGTGGGTTTCGTCGCGCACTTCCGCAATGCGATCGAGGTTATCGGCGACGATCGCGATTCCTCGCTTATCAGTCAGTTCTTTTTTAGCAAGATCGATAAATTCATTCAGCGCGTTTACCAGAGAAACCGTGTGCGTGTTAATTTCTTGACGCAGTTGGGCGCGAATATCGGGAACGGCGCGTAAGTTGGCAGTCAGTTTGGTAAACTGATTGAGTTGCTGTTCGATGTTCAGTCCCTCAAATTTGATTTCGGTTTGGGCTAAACCCTTGAGGGATTGCCAGCGATCGCCCATCCATGCGAGAATAGGATCGCGTTCTTTCGGGCGAATGCCTTGCACTAAATGGCGAGTGCAGGCTAGCAAAAGGTCGGCGTAGGTGGTATCTTGGGGTTCGATATCTTCTTCGTCCGCCGCAAAGTAAACCACGAAAAACTTTTCGCTTTTCAATGTTTCGCACAAGCGCAGCAGTTCGGTGGTTTTTCCCGCACCGCGATGTCCCGAATATAGCTGACAAGTGGGTTTTTTCGATCGCG
>CAKZKB010000098.1 GCA_937121005.1 uncultured cyanobacterium
CAGGCCGATGTATTTTTACTCGACGAACCCTTTGCAAGCGTAGACAAGCGCACCGAAGCCATTTTATTCGATGTATTTGCCCAGTTGCAGCGAGAGGGGAAAACCGTCTTAGTCAGTTCCCACCAATGGGGACAGGAGTTAGCAGGTTACGATCGCCTATTGTTGCTCAATCGCTGTTTAATTGCCGACGATCGACCCGAAATTGTGATGACCCTCGACAACATCCAACGGGCCTATGGCGAAAATACGCGATCGTCCCTGCATTCTTCCCATACGCAGCTTTTATGTTGTTGACCTAAATTCGGCGCGATCGATGGTATAATACTCGATCGAGTCTGAATGGCTCGTTGTTCGTTGCTCGTCGATCGCCCAAATGGTACTGACTCCCTCCACAATGCTCGATCTCGATACCCGCGCCCCGGAGTTTTCCTTGCCGGACGTGGTATCGGGTCAAACCATCTCTTTAGAAACCTTCGCTAACAAAAAAGCCCTGTTGGTAATGTTTATTTGCCAGCACTGTCCCTTCGTCAAACACATCCAAAACGAACTGTCTCGCTTGGGACAAGACTATGCCAATTCCGATCTCGGAATTGTTGCCATTAGTGCCAACAGCGTCCGCACCCATCCTGACGACAGTCCCGAAAAACTCAAAGAACAGGCGAAAACGTTTAACTTTTTATTCCCCTACTGCTACGACGAAACCCAAGCCGTTGCCCAAGCCTACACCGCCGCCTGCACGCCCGACTTTTTCCTGTTCGACGGCGATCGCCGACTCGCCTATCGCGGACAACTCGACGACAGCCGTCCGGGAAACAACGAACCCGTTAACGGTAAAGATCTGCGCGACGCGATCGACAAAGTTCTCGCCGGAAATACCCTCGAAATCGAGCAAAAACCGAGTATTGGCTGCAATATTAAATGGCATCCCGGAAACGAACCCGAGTATTTCCAGAACTAAAAGCTGCGATCGCCCCCGATCCTCGCGGGGAAACCGGGAGACGCAGTTGCCGAGAAACGCTTATCAAAGTAGACTAAAAAGAAAGGCGCACTTTTACCATTGGCTTATGAGCGAGCGGAGTCCTTACGAACAACTTGGCGTAACGCAGGATGCCTCCTTTGAAGAAATCCAGGCAGCCCGCCATCGCCTCACCCAGCAGTATAGCGGCGATCGCAATCGCGTCCAAGAAATCGAGACGGCCTACGATGCCGTGCTCATGGATCGCCTGCGCCTGCGCCAAGAAGGGAAAATTAAAGTTCCCGAGGGCATCCGCTTCGCCGAACGCGAGCTCCCCAAAACGCCGCCATCGTTTCCCGCCGCCCCGCCCCAACCGGCCCCCGCTTGGCTGCAACGGACGATGGATACTCCTTCGACCCGCGATATTCTGATTCCGGCGGGTATTTTTGGGGCGTTGAGCCTAGCCAGTATCTACAGCCCCTCCACCGCCCTCGCCGTCGGGGCCATGGCCAGCTTGTACCTTCTGTATCGCAAGGAAAACCGCTTCGGCCGCGCCTTATTAATTGCCTTTCTCAGCCTGGTTGTCGGGGTTTTACTGGGGACGGCGGTGGCCAGTTTGCTCGAACCGTCCCTCAGCGTTCCCGCCGTCGCGATCGCGGCTTGGGTGGCATTTTTCATCCTCTGGCTGACGACTAGCTTTTTGCGTTGAAGATCGCAAACGCATTTATTTAAACCATTGTCCGAAAACGGCAGTAGGGGCGATTCGCGAATCGCCCCTACCTTAAGGATTGGGTAATTCTCTAAAGTTGCCCCGCTTGCTGCGCGTACTCTAGATTGCGCTGGTACTCGCCGACCTTTTGCTGAGCGATATCGTAACCTTGATGGCCTTCGGGTACGGCCTGCATTGAGTCGATCGCCTGCTGCCACAGATCGGCCACCTCCTGCCACTCTTCGGGAGTTTGCGCCGTCTGCGTCAGTTCTGCGGCTTGGGTAGCACTTTGTACCGCATCGCGAAACGGATCCGGGAGTTGCTGGAGTCTCCTGGGCAGCCGGGGCCTCTCCTGTTGCTTCTGGCGTTCCTTCCGCAGGTGGAGCCGCAGCCGGGGCCTCTCCCGTTGCTGCTGGCGTGCCCTCCGCAGGCGGGGCCGCAGCCGGAGCTTCTCCGGTCGCTTCTGGAATGGTTTCGGGGTCTTCTTCGCTCTCACCCCCACCCAAAAGCGGGATCGGCGGCAAATAGGCTTGGATCTGCGGCCACAAGAAAAAGCCCACCGCACCTAGAGCCACCAACACCAACAGCCCTAGCAAAACCGGAGATAACGCTTTCGATTTCTTCTCGGGGGGGGCTTCTTCTACCCCGTCTTCGTCCTCTTCAAAGCCTTCGGACTCTACATCCATATCGTCATCTTCAATAGCCATGGGTAATGTTTCTCCAGGTAGGGGAATGGGATCGTCGTCAACCAGTTCTTCAGGAAAATCGCTGTCCTCGAGCAGATCGTCGGGCAAGCTATCTTCAGCCACGAGGGGTTCGTCTGGGGGAAGATCGGCCGTCGGCGGAACTTCCGGCGGTGGCGGCGTTCTGGGAGCCTGCGATCGCGGGGGTGCGGGGGGAGCCAAGGCAAATTCTTCTTGCCAGAGGGGGGTGTCGGCATCGCGAGGCTTGCCGTAGACTTTCACGGTATCGACATTGCGAATGCCCAAATTAGACATTCCTTTGCGAATGAAGCTGACGGCGGCTTGGGGGTTGGGAACCTTGTCGGCTTCGAGCCAAACGTGAATCGTACCCTCGTCGCGGGTTACGTCAACGTCGATGCCCTGGGATTTCATCGATCGACCGATGAGAGCCGCCAGGGCTTGTGGATTGCCCTGTTTGGCTTTTTCAAGTGGATTGCCGGGTGCTGCGGTCATATTGCCAAAATGGAAACGGCCAATTTCCCTCCACCTTAGTCTATATTTGCGATCGTCATTACGTCAATGCGATCGTCCTCGGCTTGCGCCACCGTGACTCGCAACCCCGGCCCGAAAAACTTTTCCATCTTTTCGCATTTTTCTTGCCAAGTTTCTAAACCGATTAACGGCGAGTCAAATTCTAAAACCAACGCATAATTTCCGTCGATTTCGGCTTCTCGCAAACCGATTAACCGGGGGCGTTCCTCGTCGGTTGGAGCCAGGCCCAACCGTTCGAGGGAGGCTTCTAGATGGGCATTTTGTCCGTAGCGGTAGCGGGTTACGTCTTTAATCAATTGTTTTTGAATTGGCGTTGCTCCCTCCTCGCGCAACTTTAGCAATTCTGGCGAACTTTCTCGGGAGAAGCTAACGGGTTTGAGTTCGGCCGATTTTAGCGCCAAACCAATCAGAAAAACAGGGATTCCGTAGAAGAACCCAGCTAAATTGAGCGTGGCGTTCCCCAAAAAATACGCAACTAAACCGATGAGGGTCAGTCCCCCACCCACAACCAGGCCGATCGCCCCGTAGGAAGTTTGACGTAACATAGAGCCAGAAGAAACAACGGCAGCGCGTCGAACGCGCCCGGAAAAGATTGTCCCTGAAAAGGGCGATCGGTTGCAAGCGTTGGGGTGCGCCTACGCCAAACAACCTACTCGGAGCGCATTATGTCACCAGATCGGGAGCACGAAATTTCCATGGCTAGAACCAACGGTCGATCCGCCCCCCTACCCGCGACGCTCAAAGAGCGGCTGAGTTCCCTCCAGCAAGAAGACGAAATGCTGTACAATATACTCGCTGTCGATATTTGGGCGCTGGCCAAAACCATGGACGAGTTCCAGCCGGGATTTTGGGCGGCGTTTATGAAAAATCGCGAGAAGTCGCTGAAGCCATTTTTAGCGGAAATGATGAAGCATAAAGCTACCACTCCCGATCGCCCCCCGGCGACCAAGCGCCACCCCTTTTTAGGATAAAATGCCATCGAGTTCGACCACTGAAATTGCCATTATCGGCGACGTTCACGATTTATGGGACGCGAGCGATAATGCCGTTTTGCATCGCTTGGGAGCCGATTTAGCCCTATTTGTGGGCGATTTTGGTAACGAAGCAATATCGGTCGTGCGGGCGATCGCGGCTTACGACGGCCCCATGGCGGCGATTTTGGGCAATCACGATGCCTGGTTTTCCGCTACGTCTTGGGGTCGCAAAAAATGTCCTTACGATCGCGCCAAAGAAGATCGGGTTAACGATCAAATGGCGTTTCTCGGCGATCGTCATGTCGGTTACAGCTATCGCGATTTTCCCAATTGTAACCTGAGCGTTGTCGGCGGGCGGCCCTTTAGTTGGGGCGGCCCGAAATGGTCGAACGAGGAGTTTTATCGCCATCGCTACGGGATCGATGGGTTGGATGCGTCGGCCGATCGCATTGTCAAAGGGGCGATCGCTGCTGAGTACGATACTACGATCTTTTTAGCGCACAACGGCCCCAGTGGGTTAGGGGCAGCCCCCGAAGATCCTTGCGGGAAAGACTGGAACCCGATCGGCGGTGATTTTGGCGATCGCGATTTAGAAATGGCCATCGATCGCACTCGCCAAAGGGGAAAAACTGTCCCCCTAGTGACGTTCGGACATATGCACTATCGCCTTCGCCACCGCAGCGATCGCCTGCGTCGTCCCATCCACGTTGACAGTGCGGGGACGGTGTACGTTAATGCGGCTTGCGTTCCTCGGATCGCCGAGACGAAACAGGGAAAATTGCATCATTTTTGTTGGGTGACGTTGGCAGATAAAAGGGTCGATCGCGTCGCCTTGCGTTGGGTTAGCGATGAGGGGGCGATCGTTTCTGAAGAGGTGTTTTATCAGGGGAATTAAACTAGACGATCGGCCTATTCTTGACTGGTATTAATACTGCCAACCGAGCAAATTCCAGTAGGCCAACCATGCCGAGAATCCGAGAGCGGCGATCGCGATTGTAGCATAATGAAGGCGATCGCGCCAGTGCCATTCTTTGCTGCCCCAAGAAACAGCAGAAATAGCGACAATGGGAAGATTGAGGACGATCGTCACCACAGGAATGCCCAGTAAAGCAACAGCAAAACTCGGCATTCCGTAAGCCAACTTCCAGCCGCCATAGAGCCACAGTCCCAACGGAAAACCGATAATAAATAGAAGGTTGAGGCTAGCGACGACACCTGCAAGAACCCAGGCCCGAAATGGCGATCGCGCTACCTGAAATCGCTTCGCACGCATGAGTCGCACTAAAGGATGTAACGGCCACACCCAAACTGCACTTAGTAACACCAACAAACTTGCCCCTAACAGTCCCATTTGTAGCCAGATGTTTTGCCACCAAGCCGCCTTTTTGTAGGTGCTGATTTTGGGGAAGACAGGATTGTAAGCATACTCGATATTGCCTTTGCTGTCGGTTTCAAATGCCGTCCATCCCGGTTCTTTACCCTGGGGGAATTTGCGAAACACGAAGGGTTCGACGGGTTCGAGATCGACGGGTTTGGTCGCCGAAGCAAAGAACAGGTTAGGACGATCGATCTGGAGGCCTGCTGGGGTAGAATGGATGCGAATGCGCTGGTAAAATGCCGACAATTTCATCAAGGTGTGGCGAGGATATTCCAAATCCCAATAGGATCCAGTAAACTGTCCCGGATCGGGCAAGGAGTCTACTGTCGATCGCAGTGTGGGAGCGTCGCTAGTATCGGGAAAGTAGCGATCGAAAAACTGACCGAGTAGTTGTTCGTGGATGCCAGAAAAACTATTGGAGATAATCACTATCCCTAAATTGCGATCGGGAATTAGGCTTAAAGAACTCGAATACCCGCGCAAACTGCCTAAGTGACCGATAACGCGCCTGTTATTAACCAGTCGTTCTCGAAAACTGTACCCCGTCCCCGAAAGTCGAGAATGGGGACGAAAGTGGGTTGAGTGCATGAGTTCGAGGGTTTCCGGCTGTAGAATCGCATTGTCGCCGGGTGTTTTTTCTAAATGCGCGATCGCAAAGCGGGCCATATCAGTAACAGTGGCACTCAACGCCGCCGCCGGGCCAATATTGAGGTTCAGATAGGAAACGGGTTTAAAACTGTTTCCTCGGGCTTGGTAGCCTGTGGCTAAATCATTTTGCAGTTGCGTCGGTGGCGGTTGTCGAAAGCTACTGCGCGTCATCCCTAGAGGTTGAAAAATATGGCGATCGATGTAGTCGTTAAACGGTTCGCCAGAAATGCGCTGCACGAGATAACCGAGGAGGGCGATCGTATGGCTTGAATAGCTGTAGAGTTTGCCAGGAGGATAGACGATCGGCGGCATATTGCGGGCTAAATACGCTTCTAAAGATGGCATTTCTTCTGCTGTCCGCGATGCCAGTCCGACCCGCCGTTTTGTCGATCCGTCGGTGTGCATCATCATTTGAGCAAAAGTGACGGGGGCATCGTAGGGATTCTCGATCGCCACTGCATCGCCGAGATAGGGGGTAATATCGTCGTGAATGTCGAGTTTTCCCTGTTCGTAAAGCTGCATGGTGGCAGTAGCCGTGAAGAGTTTGGAGAGAGATGCAACCCGAAACAAAGTGCGATCGGCCTCGACTGGAATTTTCTGTTCGATATTAGCGTAGCCGTATCCTTTGGCAAACAAAATCTCGCCGTCGCGCACGATAGCAACGGCAGCCCCAGGAGCTTTTTCGGGAACGCGACCGGCCATATAATTATCGATAAATGTCGCCAATTCTTGGGGGTCTTGAATCCCCGGTGCGCCGGGTGCAGGGGCGATCGGTTCGATCTCGCCGGGAGTGGGAAGTGGGGGATAGTCCAGGACTTCTACTGAAGAAGTCGAACTTCGGGCCAGGGAGGGAACGGCGGATAACAATACAATTAACAGGCCGATCGTCCACCCGATTGCCCATTGACCCATGCGATGCCTCATAATATGAATATTGACCGAGAATATCATGGATACAAGCCCCCGAATTTATTCGTGGAAAACCAACG
>CAKZKB010000099.1 GCA_937121005.1 uncultured cyanobacterium
ATCGGTGGAAAAACTGGGTGCGAAGGAACGAGAGTAATTAGCATATAGAGAAATCGGCTCGATCGGCTGGTAAACAATACCGATGCGAGGGGTCAAGGCATCGTCGTTTTGCTCGGTTTCTTCATCGGTTAAAATGTCAGTCGTCTCTCGATCGACGACATCGTAGCGCACCCCTGCTAGCACAATTAAGTTATCCAAGATTTCCACTCGATCTTGCAGGTAGATACCGAGGCGATCGGTTGTTATTTCGCTCCCAAAGGCAATGGGAATGTCTTCTGAATTAGGCTCGGAATCTGAGTAGTCCGGATCGAAAATATTGATAGAACTCAAAAACTCGGGTTGCGGCGCAAAGCGGGTCGCACTTTCATTCTCGACGCGGGATAAATCGACTCCAAACAGTAGGTTGTGTTCGATGGAACCTGTATTTAATTGGCCTTGGAGGTTGGTGTACAGCGTATAGATGTCGTCTTCGTTAAACTGATCGGCAAAGGCACGAGTTAAAAGTCCGGTGGATTCATCTAAAGAAAATGGCAGGGCGAGAACGCTGTAGTCGAGGTCGTCGGAGATGAAGCGAAACTCGTTGCGAAGCTGCCAATTTTCATCGAATTGATGTTCTAGCCTGTAACCCACATTGAGATAGTCTTTCTCGATGGTATCGTCAGGGTTGTTAGTAACTCGATCTAGGGGAATGTCGGCAATGCCATCTCCAAAGGCAACCGTACCGAAATCTGCGGGGTCGTCGTCCCTGGCGTGTTCTAGACTAACAATCAAATTCGTGCGATCGCTAATTTCCCAGCTAACCGTTGGCGCTAAAAAGACGCGATTGAAACCATCATCATAATCGCGAAAACTATCCGATCGCCGATAGAGTGCATTAAAACGATAGAGGACGCGATCGTCTTCCGTTAGGGGCCCGGAAAAATCGATACGAGGCGCGACCAATTCGCGGCTGCCAATTTGTAATTCGGCATTATAATAAGGTTCCGAGAGCGGTTGTTTCGTGACTAAATTAATCAATCCTCCCGGTTCGGCTTGACCGTACAAAACTGATGCCGGCCCCCTCAACACTTCCACGCGCTCTAAATTGGCAACTTCTGGCGTTACCGAACCTCCCTCAAACAGTCGAAATCCATCGCGCAATACGGGAACGCGATTGAATCCTCGAATGGCAAAATTGAGCGTCCGACCGTCGTTATTACCTCAAAAACTAACGCTAGCGGCGTTTTCGAGTATCTCTTCAATGGAGATCGCCTGTTGGTCTGCAATGATTTCTGTCGGGATAACTTGAATCGATTGGGGAATATCCCGCAATGGGGTATCAGTACGGGTTCCAGCTGTGGCTTCCGGGACGAAATAATCGTTTTCGATTTGCTCTCCCGTGACCACAATATCGATAATTTCTTCTTCCATGGGAGTGGCGGTGACAGTGAAGCCAGAACCGTCCGCACCGATGGCAATAGTTGGCGGCCCGGCGATACCTAAAATCTCAATCCGCACCCGATTTTCGGGTAAACTGGTGACACTAACCCGATCGATTCCGGTGGCGGGATCGCTGACAATAAAATCCTCTCCCTCTGCTAACATCAATACAGCGTTGTCGATCTCGGTGACCACTGCATTTCCGACGATCGCGGTTTCTGGAATTCCTAACTCGCCCTCGGTTTCGAGTTGCAGTTGGAGCCCCTCAGCCGTTTCCTCAACCTGAATGTTGGTAATTTCGACAACAGGCACATCGTTCTGTTTGCGGCGTACCGGATCGGACACCTCAACGGGTAAGGTTTTAGTCCCCGGTTCTGCTTCCAAAGGCGATCGCTTGAGGAGTGCCCCAGCGAAAGCGGGTTCTACGGCTGCCAAGACCATCGCCCCGGCTAACGCGCTCAAAGATAGACTCCATTGCTGTTTCATCGTTCCTCACTTAAGCGATCGAGATGCTAATGCAAATTGTTCTTAATTGGTCGGATGAAAGCATGATAGGAGGGAAACGCGATCGCGATCTTCGCCAAACGGACTTTTTTCTTTGTCAAACGGACTTTTTAGAGACGCTACCCCCGCTGGCCGATTTGATAGGCTTTGGGACTGATGGCAAACTTGCGACGGAATGCGGTGCTAAAGGCTTCCGGGTTGCGATACCCGACGGTGGCGGCCACTCGGGCCACGCTCGAATCGGGTTCGTGGAGCAGATCTCGGGCTTGCTGCATTCGGTAGTCGCATAAATATCCAAATACCGTCGTGCCAAACAGTTGCCGAAATCCTTGCTTCAGTTTGCGATCGTTGAGTCCGACTAATCGAGCTAATTCGGTGAGCGATGGAGGATGCTTAACTTGTCGCACTAAAATATCTTTGGCTTGGTGCAGTTGTTCGATATCGCGGGGACTGAGGGCGATTTCCCGCCGCGATCGCGGTGTTTCCGTCCAGGTGGCAAACTGCAACGCCAGCAGTTCTAGGGCTTTGCTTTCTAAGTAAAGTTGCTGCATCAACCCCGTATAAGGACACTGGGAAATCTGGCGAACCAGTTGCACCATCATCGGAGTCATGTGACCTAAAGGCTGGTGGAAGCGTTGGCTTCGGTCTCCCTCGAACAACTTTTGTAACGGTTTGGATAGCACCGTTTTACCTAAATGAAATCGACTAAAGTAATCGGGATCGGCAAACACCATCACTACGTCGATCGCCTCGAGATCGGGCCATTCTTCAATTTCCGTATGCTCGGGCAAATGATAGAGATAATGTTGGCGATCGACCTCTCGATAGTCGCGATCGATATCTGACGCATCCAAGGTTCGTACCCGCGACGACCCGGATAAGTAAAATTTAGCGACAAGGGGAAACCGCGATTCGTGTTCGACCAGGTATCGAAGAGGCTGATAGAGGATACCTTGACGGATCTCGACGGTGAGTCCGTCGCGGAGGTAAAAGGTTTGCTTGCAGCCTTTTCCTAAAGGTTCGGGTAACTCCAA
>CAKZKB010000100.1 GCA_937121005.1 uncultured cyanobacterium
GTAGAGGTTCGAACTCAATTGAAGTGAGCCAGAACGATTTACATCAGGCTTGTCGTTTCCATCACTGGATTCACATCAGAATCAGTTGAGAAACGACCCGTTCGTTGAACCGCCTTTACTCTAATCGAGAATGCGGAATTTGAGTCCACAGTATACATGAAATCTCTAAAACGATAGCGCTATTCATAATTAGTTAAAAAGTTTAGGATCTGGGCTACAGGTGAATTTCGAGGTTCAGAGGGTCACGATCGCACGGGACCGATCAATTTTTTTCACTAGCTCAGCGATCGCCGATCGATCCGGTTTGAATTCAGTCGGGAGGATGCGTACCATCATCCCTAAGCAGGGCGATCACCAAAGAGAGTTGTCCCCACTCGGATCATGGTTGAACCCGCCGCGATCGCGATCGAATGCCTGTCTCCACCGACGATCGTCTGTTGGGGAATATCGAGATCGCGCACCCGTTGGTTGCCATCGATGAGGCACAATTGTGGTGGTGGACTGAGTTGGACGATCGCGCGTTTCATGGCCAGCAAACTGGCTTGTAAGATATTAATCGTGTCAATTTCAGCTACAGAAGCTGTGCCAATTCGAGTATCGATGGCAATTTCTCGAATGCGATCGACCAGGGACGATCGCGCCTTTGCTGTCAGTTTCTTGCTATCGGTTACGCCTAGCGCCCGCAATTCCTCTGCTGCGTCTGGAGACAGCAACACCGCCGCCGCCACCACCGGGCCGAACAAGGCCCCGCGGCCGACTTCATCGACTCCAGCAACGCGATCGGCTGTAGGTAGCTCGGGAAATAAAGGCAGTTGCGTCGTCGAAACATTCATTACGCAGGCTCGAGAAAAAAATAGATCCCAAAAGGACACCGATCGAAATTGAATACCACGAATGGATAGGGAAGCAGGCGATCGCCCTACCAATTGAAGCCACTTTGACCCGCACTGCCAGGGTGCGACTTGCTGGCGGGCACGATATCCCATCTAAGTAAATCTAGGGCAACTATAGCATACTGGCGAAATCGCTGTAAAGGCTTAAATCCGTTTGTTAATGACGCTATTCTCAAAAAGCTGTTGCGAATGAGAATTACTTCTATTTAGCGCCTTGTTTTGTCAAGATACGATGACGATCGACACCAGCGAGCCTTGCCCGCTCTTGTTTGTCTGGTACAATTGGATACAGAAACCAAAAAAGAGGGGTTAACCCCGAAAGGTTAACCCGCGCAAATCCTGGGAACGCTGTCTTGATTACTGCACCACCAACTTCACGTTGGCATTTTGCAGTCCGGGACGGCGAACTTCAGACAAGGTTTTGTTAACGGCGTACTTTTGGTTGATGGAGTTGATCAGTTCGGTTTGATTGTGCTTTTTGGCAACACCCCAAAGATCGGCAATCAAATCGAAGGAACCATCGCTATTGCGAGACCAGCCGAGATCGTAGTCGCCTTCGAGAACGGCAACGATGTCGGAGCGAACGCGCTGGCCGTTGTAGCCGCGAACTTCCGCTTCGGTGTTCACATTGATGCCCAGATCGCGCAAGGAAGACTTGAGGATTTCGGCATCGGTGATTTTGGTACGCAGGGTGCTAAAGTGAGACATTTTGGGATTTCCTCCTAGATAGGAACGCAAAAACAACAACGTTTGGGTTGGAAGGTACACCGCGTGCGGTGTGGGTTGAAACTGCTAGCATTTCGTGTCGTTATGCTAGCCTTTACTCCCGTTGGGGTACGAGAGAAAGCCTGTTAAAACTCCAGTCGCTGGTAGTCAGCTACCGAAGATGCCGCCGGACGGGCTCGCTGCCGCGCCCAGTCGCGCAATGCGCTCACCTGCTCGGTCATCGTCCGCGATAGCGGTAGCGTGGATTTGATCGCGGCGATGATGTCGAGTTGGGTAAATTCTCGCTCTTGAGCGAAGGCTTCGTACATAGCAGCGATGACGGCTTGTTCGATTTCCGCACCGCTAAAGCCTTCGGACACTTTCGACAGTTGTTGCAAGTCGAAGCGCGAGATATCCCGACGGCGTTTGCAAAGGTGAATCTTGAAAATTTCTTCCCGTTCTTCGGGGTTGGGCAAGTCTACGAAAAAGATTTCATCGAAGCGACCTTTTCGTAGGAACTCTCCGGGCAAGCGTTCGACGCGGTTGGCCGTCGCCATCACGAATACGGGGGAGTTTTTCTCTTGCATCCAGGTGAGGAACGACCCGAAAATCCGGCTGGAAGTCCCGCCATCGGAGTCGGCCGATCCGGCCCCGCCTGCAAAGGATTTGTCCAGTTCGTCGATAAACAGAATCGCAGGAGAAATGGACTCGGCGGTTTTCAGGGCGTTGCGGAGGTTGGCTTCGGACAGTCCGACTCGAGAGCCATCGTACACGCGACCCATATCCAAACGCAGCAGGGGCAAACCCCAGAGGCGAGAGGTGGTTTTGGCGATCGCGGATTTTCCGCATCCGGGTACGCCTAAAATTAACATCCCTTTCGGTTGGGGCAAGCCGTACTCGCGGGCCTTTTCGCTGAAGGCATCCGATCGCTGGCGCAACCACCGCTTCAATTCGTCGAGACCGCCAATAGAATCGAGGGTTTCATCCTCGTCGAGATATTCTAAAATCCCGTTGCGGCGAATCAGTTGTTTTTTCTCCGAGAGGACGATTTCTACTTCCTCTTCGGTGAGTTTGTTGGCCGTAACTTGAGCTTTGCGATAAACTTTTTCGGCTTCGTCGCGAGTCAAGCCCAAAGCGGCTTTCAGCAACTTCTCGCGCACTTCCGTCGAGATGCGCTTGTTGCGCCCTTCTTGGAGTTGGTGCGATAGGACTCGGTTGAGCTCGCCCATACTGGGGTAAGGAAAGTCGAGAACGACCACTTCCTTTTCGAGTTCCACCGGAACGTTTTGCACCGGAGACATTAAAACGATCGCTTTATGGGAATTTTTAAAGCTGGCCACGGCATCTCGCAAACAGCGCGTGACGTTAGGGCTATCCATAAATGGATGCAGATCCTTAAGTATATAAATGCCCGGTTCCTTCTGCCGCACGATCCATTCGATGGCCGCTTCGGGGGAGAGGGTATTGTGTTGGGGCGTTTGAGAGGTTCGAGGTTGACCGTATTCGACGATGCCTTGAGTCACCGTCCAGGTGAAAATCCGGCGTTGCGGCTTCAGCTTCTCCACCGTGGCCGCGATCGCTTGCTCCGATCGCTCTTCCTCGAAGGTCAGCAGGTAGATGAGGGGATATTGAGCTTGGATGAGAATGTTGAGCTCTTCTTTCATGACCGTCGATAGATAGGGGGTGAGTCGCTATGCGCTACGCGCAGGCTACGCCAACGCTCCAATTCAAAATTCAGAATTCAAAATTCAAAATTTCAGACCTCGGAATCAAGCCAGAGGTTTGGAGTATCGAATCCGGAGTCTTCCCGATCGAGGTTGGAAGAAGCACCGCCTTACGGGGCGAGTACCAACTCTTCGCCGGGTCGATCGCTCTGGGAACTGACCGAACCGATGGCTTCGACGGGTAGATCCTCTTCGAGAACGCCCGGTCGATCGCCGAGGGCAGCCATTTCTCCCTGTTCGAGTACCATCGCCGTCTCGCAGGCAGGGCAGTGATACACCTGATGCGTCCGACCGTGACTGGCTTCGACTTCTTCGACAACATCAGCGTGTTCGAGGTAGAAGACGATCGCTTTTTGGGCGATAGCAGACATGGGTTCGGCATTGACGGCTGCGCCGATCTTCAGTTGTCGGTGCAGTTCTGGTGGTAAGTACAGCGTGACTTTTTGTTTGGTTTGCATTGGATGTGAAAGTGTTTTTACCCGGGTATGTATCTCAAGGTAATGGCTTTTTTTTGAGATGTCAAGACAGTAAGCCAGTATGACGGCAATTTTGTAATGTTTCTTTACAATTGTTACCCGTTTGCTGGGGGCGAACCGCCGAAAGGATAAGGGGAAACAGAGGAATCGCAAAGCATGAACGGACGGATGGGCCGGGGTTTGAGTGCCATCGCCCTCGTCATCACTCTCACCGGGTGTACGGCGGGTTGGGTGCGTAGCGATGCCACCTGGGAAACGTATAATAACGATCGCTTCGGGTTTGCCTTCCTCTATCCGAGCGACTGGATTGCTGCGCCGCCCCCCACCAACCTAGACGGGCAGGCCTTCGTGCATCCTCAGTCCTCCGATATTCAAATGCGTGGCTGGGCCGGGTATCGAGTCCGAGAAGAGGACACCTTGCCCGATACTAACTTTACAACCCAGCAGGGCCTCGAGGGGATGCTGACAGTGGCGATCGGCGATCGCGTCAGTACCATGACCCTGGAACTCGTCCGCGACGACATTATCTATACGTGGCAAGCCCAGGCCCCCACCGCCGAATTTTCCGACTACTATCGCTTGTTCGACTACATCGCTCGCCAGTATCGAGTTGTCCAACAATAGGGTACAGTAGGACTGGTATCGAGTCGATCGCGAACAATATGCTCAAATACGCCTACTTCCCCGGTTGCGTCGCCCAAGGGGCCTGTCGGGAATTGTATCAGTCCACCGCCGCCCTAGCGCGATCGCTCGACATCGAACTGCTCGAACTCAAACAAGCCGCCTGCTGCGGTGCGGGCACGTTTAAAGAAGACTCCCAACTCCTCGAAGATACGGTCAACGCTCGCAACATCGCCCTGGCCGAGTCGCTCAATTTGCCTTTGCTCACCCATTGTAGTACCTGCCAAGGGGTCATCGGCCATGTAGACGAACGCCTAAAAGCTGCAAAAACAGACGATCCGGCTTACCTCGATCGCGTCAATGAGGTACTGAGTTCCCAACATTGTACCCCCTATCGCGGCAACGGAGAAGTCAAGCACTTGCTTTGGGCCTTAGTCGGCGATTACGGTTTAGATGAGATTCAAAAGCGCGTGAAGCGGAAACTTTCGGGACTCAAATGTGCCGCATTTTATGGCTGCTACCTGCTGCGAGCTCAAACGCACTTACCCTTCGACGATCGCTTCAATCCCACCTCCATGGAACGCCTGTTCGAGACAGTGGGAGCCGAACCTATTTTATATCGCGGACGAACCCAGTGCTGCGGCTGGCCAATTTCTAGTTACACCCCCGAAGAATCCTTTCGCATGGCTGGAAACCATATTGCCGAAGCCCTTGACAAAGGGGCAGACTGTATGGTGACACCTTGTCCTTTGTGTCATTTAAATTTGGATTCTCGCCAGCCAGAAGTCGCCAAAGTGGCCGGACGATCGCTCGGTTTGCCCGTGATCCACTTATCGCAGTTAGTCGCCCTCGCATTGGGAGTGGATCCAGAAGAACTCGGACTCGATCGCCATGTGGTTTCTACGCGATCGATCTTAGAAAAATTAGGGGTATGACCCACGAATTCAACATTTACTTATCTTGATGAATGTTCAATTTAATTTACAAAAAATCCTCTTGACAGCGCGATCGTCAGGCTTATACGATTGGTTGCGTTGGCTACCGCACACACACCACTCTGATGATAAAGAATAAACCGAAACGCCTGAAGTTCGGCACCAGGCTTTGGTCGAACGCGATCGCCTTTTTCCTGGCTGTCACTCTATTATTTTTCACTGGAAAGCCTGTCCTAGCGGCTGATAGCGCTCCCTCCTGCGTAGGTAACAATAAAGAAGAACTGGGTTGCTGGCAAAAATATCCTCTATTTCGCGACGAAAACGGCAAGATTTTACCCATCCAATCCGTACATACCTCCGTGTTACCCAACGGTAAAATCCTCATGGTAAACGGGAGTAGCAATCGCAACACCATCGATCGGCAAACAGATGCCGAAGGAAAAGATACCAAAATCACCTTCGTCGATGGCGTTAATTCCTCCGAACAAGCTGTCCTAGAAACGACGGCTTTGTTTGACCCCAATACTGGCAAGTTCGAGCGAATTCCTTCGCCGCCTTCCGTGCAATTTGATGATAGCAACGACCTCTTCTGTAGCGGTCACTTGCATCTCGCTAACGGCAACGTTTTGTTTGCAGGTGGTAGCAATCGTTACTATCCCGGAGAACAATTTGAAGGCTCCAAACAAATCAACATCTACAACTGGGAAGAGCAAAGCTGGGAAAATATTGGCGGCCAAATGCAAGCCGGACGCTGGTATCCCAGTCTCGTTCCCTTAGCAGATGGCAAAGTTGTTATCTTTTCCGGTCAAAAATATAACGCCCCCACCCAACTAAGTCCCACCATCGAGATCTACGATCCCGACACCAACAAACTGCATTTCTTCGATCTCACCTACATCAAAGATAGTCCTTACAACGTCAAAATCACCGAGTACCAATACTTGGATAAAGATGGCAACTTCCAAACTGCCAAAGCCGACGTTTACGACAGTATCGATCTCTATCCTCGCGTCTTTCCCACTCCTGATGGCAAACTTTTGATTACGGGAGATGGAGCCGGAAAATTCCCCCTCGAAGTGCATCAAAGCAACAAAACCTATTTAATGTCCGTCACGGAAAAACCATCTGGAGATCTCGATGTGAGCTTTGAATTAGCGGGCGATCGCCTCGATATTTCCAAAGTTTACGGAACCGCCGTCGCCGATCCCAACCGTCCCGGCGATGTCTTGCTGTTGGGGGGAATTCTTAACACCAACAACATCAACTTTGGCAAACCGCAACTCGGCTTAATTCAAAACGGTCGAGCGCCCGAAGGGTCGGCCAACGAAGGTTTACTTGCCAAAGACACGCGCATTACTGCCAGTTTAGAACGGTGGGACAGCCAAGCTCAAACTTGGAGTATCGAACCCGGCTTTTTAAAAACTGACGATGGTATGGCTCAGCCGCGAGCCATGAACGAAGCTACCATCTTGCCAAACAAACAAATCTTGACTGTCAATGGTGGTCTTTATGCCGAATACGATCCGGTTCTCGAGCCCTTATTGATGACCTACGACGAAAGCGCACCGGGAGATTATACCACCAAAGAAATGAACCCGGCCACGCTTCCTCGGCTCTATCATAACGGCTCGTTACTGTTACCCGATGGTCGCGTCCTGATTATTAGTGGAAATGCCAGTCGTGCGGCCCGCGAACCCAACGGAACCGTTCACGTTGATGTCGTTCCCGACAACAAAGAATACTACGCCTTAGCCAAGTTAACCACCGACTCGCAAACAAAAGGTTCGGGTAAAGTGGTTAAAGAGGGAGACTACAACCAGTTTCTCGAAAAGTATTACCAAGATCCCAATCAATTTTTTGCTCAGCTAGACGATGGTAACGGGACGATCGATCCGCTTCCGTTTATTCCGGCTGAAATTTGGCAAGTCGAGATCTTCAATCCTCCCTATCTGTTTATAGACGGGCCGCGACCGGAAATCGCGATCGCCCCGGAAACTGTCACCCACGGCCAAGCCAGTCAGGTGAAAGTCACCGACGTAGACATCTCTAGCGACAGCGATCGCGGTTCGTTAGTGATGGCAAAATTGGGCACCATTACCCACAGTTTCGACTACGGTCAAGTGCTAGCCGACTTGCCCATTCGGGATGTCATTAACAACTACGACGGTTCCTATACCATCGACTTTACCGCTCCCGAAAACGCCAATCTTTATCCTCCTGGCTATTACATGATGTTTTACCTCAACAGCCAAGGTAAACCATCCGTCGCCAAAATGGTGCAGTTAGAAGCCGCGTAAATATCGCTGTTAGAGATAAGCATTCAGGTGACACGGAAAATGGTTGCAAGGATCTCCCTTCTCCTCGTTCCTCTGGCTCTGCCAGGGAACGGAATTACTGAGGCTCTGCCTCATGTAAAATGGAGGCGGAGCCTCCACAATTGTTGCGTCCCAGAGGAACGCAACGAGGGAAAAAAGGGGGACTATGGGAGATCTTTACCATTCACCTGAATTCTTACAGTTCGGAAAGCGATCGCGTAAACAATTGACCCCCCTTCAAAATTTGGAGAACTTCCATGGCATTAAGCGAAACAGACCTGAAAAACCTTCCCAACGACGGGCAAGGTGTCGATCCCGAAAATCCCGGAGAATATAAAATATTGCTCGGCGATCTACAGGGAAACATTCTCACGGGGCACGGCCGAGACCATGCAGTTCATTTGTTTATCAAGTTTAAATCGGGGAAAGAAGCCGATGCGAAAACATGGGTGCAAACCTTCGGTCGCAAATACGTGACCTCGGCACAATTGCAATCTGACGAAGCCTGCCAGTACCGCGATAACGAGATTGGCGGTAGCGTATTTACCAACTTCTTTCTGTCGATTAAGGGATACGAATATTTCGGTATTGCTCCCTATCAAATGCCCGGAAGCCAACCGTTCCGCTATGGCATGAAAAACGAGTCCGTCAAGAATTATTTAGGCGATCCTCCTGTAGATACCTGGGACGTAGGACTGCAACAGGAAATCCACGCCCTAATTTTAATGGCGGATGATGAGATCGTCGAACTGCTGCAAGATGTCAACAAAGTCAGCCAAAGTTTGTTTCAAGTGGCAGAGATCGTCCAACGCGAAGATGGATTTATTCTCCGCAACAGTAACAATAAACCCATCGAACACTTTGGTTTTGCCGATGGAGTCAGCCAACCGCTATTTCTCAAACGCGCGATCGACAATGCTCGGCAATACGAGGGAAATTTCGATAAATGGGATCCGCGAGCGCCGTTAGGTTTAGTATTGGAAAAAGACCGGACTGGCAAAACCGACGACAGTTACGGTAGCTATTTAGTCTATCGCAAACTCGAACAAGACGTGAAAGGGTTTCGCGAAGATCGGCAAGCCCTAGCGACAACAGTGGGCGTGGGTTACGATCTCGCTGGGGCATTAACCGTCGGTCGTTTTGAGGATGGAACCCCCGTTGTCGATTCTAAAACGCCGGAGGGATCGACTTCCACTAACAACTTTAATTATGCCGACGATCCCGCAGAATTTGGCTTAGATCCCAAACCCACAAAGTGTCCGTTTCACGCCCACATTCGTAAAACAAATCCCCGAGGCGATACGGGACGAGTTAATTCTTCTACTGACTTCGACAAGTCTCTAGAAGTCGAACGCAGCCATCGCATTGCCCGTCGCGGTATTAGTTATGGAGAACGGGATCTAAATCAAAACCCGCAGGTGGGATCGGGGTTGCTGTTTTTGTGCTTCCAGGCTAATCTGGAAAATCAATTTAATTTCATGCAGGGCGGCTGGGCCAACCAAAATAACTTTGTGGCTGTCAATGTAGGACTCGATCCGATTATCGGACAACCCGCCGGAACGAAGGGCAATCAAACCTGGCCGCAAACCTGGGGAGACCCGAATACGCAAGAAGTGGACTACGATTTTACAACTTGGGTGAAGTTGAAAGGTGGGGAATATTTCTTTACGCCGAGTCTGAGTTCTCTACGGACGATCGCCGATCGTGCACTTCCGATCGATCTATCCACGTCTTTGGAATTTGACGGTCAAACGGGTCATATTACCCTAGACGACGATCGCGTTTTCGATCTAACTAACAGCTTTACTCTCGAAGCCTGGGTAAAATTTAGTTCGGAAAGCCAACTGAGTGGCGTTCAACGCATTTTCGCCAAACCGGATGCCTATGGTTTTGGCTTAAACGGCAAGCGGATTCGTTTTACCACCTACAACCATAAGGATTACGATACCACTGAGGTGACGGCTTTAGGCGACGGGAAATGGCATCATCTAGCTGTGGTTCTCGATGGCAACAACCACGCCTCTTTTTATGTTGACGGCCAATTCTTGGAAGGTATCACTGGGAATACGCCGGCTGACCAAACTTCCTCAACTTGCCAAATTGGGGTCGGACAGCAAAATCACAGCAGCAACCTCATCGAATACTGGAAAGGGAATTTGGCTGATGTTCGCCTCTGGAACTGCATTCGCAGCGAACAAGAAATCCAGGATAATATGAGTTGCCGACTGACTGGCTACGAGTCCGGTTTAGCGGGTTACTGGCCCTTAGAACACGGAAAAGGTAGCGTTGCCCAAGATAATACCCAGAATGCAAATTATGGGTTGATTCGCGGCAATGTCAGTTGGGATGTGGTAGCTGGCCCGGTGATTCCTTGTTCTTAAGGAAGTCATTTCAATGCACAACGAACAACGAGCAATGAGCGATACTCTGGCACTTAGCCGGAGGCTTGTATCTAAGATATGCTCGGTTGTTAAAAGGGGCAGATGTAATGCTGCCCTTTTCTCCTTTTACGGACGATCGCGACTTAATCTTATATAATGTTATTTACTGCAAGTATCTTGCCTGCGTTTACTTTGGAGGATATCCCACAATGTATATCCTATACATCTTCGGTAAAAGTAACATTTTGACCGAGAAGCCATCTGTATCTATCCTATTCATCTGTGGTTGCAATTCTCTTATTTAATGATGTGAAACTTACTATTCATTTGCTAGTTGTTAATTATCATTCTTCTGAGTGGATCGATCGCCTTTTACGGTCTATACCTGCGGAAACAGAAGTTAATATTCGTGTGGTTATCGCCAACAACTCTCCCGAGGATCGCGATATTGACCTGTTGCAAAGGGATACTGTAACCATTTTAGACGCAGGCGAGAACGTAGGATTTGGTGGCGGTTGCAATTTGGGGTTAGAATGGATTTGGCAGCGCGATCGCGAGGCTTTGGTCTGGTTAATCAATCCCGACGCACAGCTAAAAAGCGATTCTATTTCTGGAATTGTTGCCTTCTTTGACAAGTTTCCCTACCTGTCGATCGTCGGCACAACAATAGAAAAACCCAACGGCGATATTTGGTTTGCAGGGGGAGAGTTCGATGCGGAAACGGGAACCATTTCTGTTAGTACCCAGATCCCCAAAGACGACGATCGCTCCTTTATTCGGTGTAACTGGGTGAGTGGGTGCAGTACAATTTTGAATCTGAAGAACTTTTCCGCTTGTCCGAAATTCGATCGCGCCTTCTTTCTCTATTACGAAGACTTCGATTTTTGTCAGCGATACGCCAACGAAGGACACGCGATCGCGATCGTTCCTCATCTGTCGATCGTTCACCATCCTTCCAGTATTGCCGATCGACAAATTGTTGCCAAATATACTTATAGTACCTGCGGTTATCTGCTATCGTTAAAGCGGTACGCTACGCGATCGGCATTGTATTGGCGGTGGCTGCGGTTGCTCTGTCACGCGATCGCGTTACTACTGGTGAAGCCAAAAGTAGCGATCGGCAAGTTACGAGGATCCCTTATTTCAATGAGCAATGAACTTCAATGAACAATGAACAATGAACGTAAGTATTCAGGTGGTACAGAGAAACCCGGTTTCTAGAGGGAGAAACTCGAATCTTGTCCGGCTATAAGCGAGAAACCGGGTTTCTACACCCGTTTAGCCTAGCATACCTGAATCCTGACCAATGAGCAAATAGTAACACCTTTTCTAGAAAATGATATTAGACCTCCATTAGGAAGGTGTATCCAGTTTTTCGGGTTAGAAATCGTCATCTTCGTCTTCTGTTTCGATCTCGATCTCGACAATCTCGTGCCATAAAGATATAACCGCCTCTTGTACGCCTGCTGCGACTAAGTTTTCTAAAACTGCTCCCGATTTCGCCTTCAGTTCGGGAAATGCCAACAATAACATCGCTAAATCTCGCCAATCTGTCCCCGCTTTGGGTTTGCCCCGTCGCTGGTCATACGAAATAACCTTGCTTGCCACTAAGTCACTGGGAGCCATCACCAAAACCCCGTCAATACAGCGATTTGGCGGTAACGCCTCCACCTGATGAATGTCGATAAGATGGCGATTCCCAGATTTTTGTACCTGGTACAATCGATATCCTTGACCGTCTTTGACCGATCGCACGCGCAAGGCGATGTAAAATCGATCGCTGAGGTGCGATCGCAACTCCTCTGCTAAATCCGCCGCACGCAGCGACAAAACATCAATATCTTGCGTCATGCGAGGTTCTCCCACATACGCATTGACCGCCTGCGCCCCGAAAATAACGACATCTTCGCGATCGCGCAAAAATTCAAACACCACAGCGTGCAATGTCGCCAACGGTAACGATTCGCGGTTCATAAACTCTCGAAAACTCAACGCCTCCGCGTTCAGTACCATAAAAATACCTTAGAAGAGGGGCCAACTCTTCAAATATACACAATTGACGATCTGAGGTTAAGATAAAAAACATTTAAGTAGGGAATCGCGATCGTGACGTGGATCTTACGCCGCAGATGGCGACTGTTGGTTCTATTTCTGGTGGGACTGTTCTGGGCTCTGGGGATGACCGCCGAGCCGGGGGCCGCACAGATTGCTTCCGGTTCTGACTGGACGCAACGCGGCTGGCGATCGCACCAAAGCGGCAACTATACCGAGGCCCTGGCCGCCTGGAGTCGCGCCCTAGAAGGCCCCACAACCCCCGCAGAAGCAGCAATCCTGTACGCCAACCTGGGCCGCACCTACTACGCCATCGGCCAGCCCCACCTGGCCCTCGATGCCTGGAAAGAAGCCATCGAACTTTACCAAACTGTCGAGGGCGATCGAGTGCAACTGGAAATCGCGCGGCTGACCCTGGAACGGGGCCAGGCCTTCGATGCCTTGGGAATGCCCGAACACGCCCGCCGCCAGCTAGATGCGGTTCGCAACCACTGGCCCGACAACGCCGATCGCGATCTGGAGGAAACCGCCGCCACCCTGGAGGGCAATATCTGGCGATCGCTCGGCGAGTACGATAATGCGATCGCCGCCTACAAGCAAACTCGGGCACTGGCCCGCCAAGCCGACGATGTTGCCGAAATTGCCAGCGCCCTAGGCAACTTGGGGGCAACCTACGAACGCTGCGCCCGCCGCTACCGCTACCGCACCGAAACCGCCACCGCCGAGGGGGACGACGATCGCGCGGCCGTCGCTGCCGCCATGGCCCGCGAGTGCGAAACCCAGGCGATCGCCAGCTTCGCCGAGAGTGCGGATCTAG
>CAKZKB010000101.1 GCA_937121005.1 uncultured cyanobacterium
GAACCCATTTACGTTTGGAAGGTTGGGGAACTCGTTCTTCATCTTCGGGGGGATCGAGATCGCGATCGCCTCCGAGATCTACTGAATGACAATACAACTGCTCCCAAGCAGGGGGATCGATATCGGGATGTTGGTAGATAACGGGCAGCCAACTGGCACAGGGAATATCGTTTTCCCACCCTTGCAAGCGCTCTCGAGCTTCTCGCGCCGCTTGATAAAACGGTAACTTCTGCTCGGCGAAGGCTTTTAAGAAATTCGTGAGAAACTCTTGCGCCACAAAATCGGGCACGGCTTCGCGCATGACGATCGCCAGAGGAAGCTGCCAGTCATCGAGTTGGCGTACCAGCCCCAAACCGTTACAAGAGTTGAAGATCGCCAGTTTCAAGCCGTTATCTGTAGCTTTACGAAGTCCGTACCACAGTTGTTCGAGCTTAATGGCATCGTTCGGGTTGATGTAGAGAACCCCTTCGCCGTCAATGGTTTCGCCATGTCCGGCAAAAAAGATGATATCCCAACGCTGCTCCCAAAGAGAATCGTGGATGTCCGTCGATTTCGGCTCCACGAGGAAGGTGACATCGGCGTTCGGCAAATCGCGCAACAGTTGGCGGTCTTTTTCGACATCGATACCGTTGCTGTTGCCTAAAATCGCTAGAATGCGAACGCGATCGTTGATGGGAAAGGGGGGCGGCGGCGGTTCGGGCACGTCCAACGAACTGAACGCCAAGGCTGCAAAGGGATAGGTTTCGATGAGATCCCAACGATGCCAGGGAAGTTGGCGCAACTGCGAGCAGTCAGTCCGAATGGTGTAACAAATTTCGTCGTCCCAGTTGAAGGCTTGGCGCAATTTTTTGTCGAGGGGACGGAATTTGTCGCAGTCGAGCCATCTGCGTAACCCTTCAACCAAGGCGATCGCCCGCGAGCCAATTTCTTCGAGAGACAGATTGTAGCGCACTCTCGCCGGACGGATCCGAAATGGATGCTTGAGGGAACCGTAGCCTTCTCGCCAGTCATCGAGCAGATCGGCGAGTTCCTTGTTGGCTGGCAGTTCGCCCCATCTCTCAATTCGGCGACCGTCTGCCAAAATAATCGTCAGCTTGACCTTGCACCCGTCTTTTAATGTGCCGTATAATTCTAGGTTCGCACGCTTCATCGTCACCCCCACTGGTTTGAGTTGTCCGAATTTATATAGACATTAGGACAATAGTACCATAAGCGACAAGATTGCGTAAAATATGCGATTTGCCAGCAAAAGAGCGAGAACGCGCGGTGACAAGCGCTTTGCAGATTTAAGTTGCCAAAAAGTAACCAGCAGCATTAATTTCGAGCCAATTTTCCCAAAATTTCCCCGAAAATCCAGGAGCGAGCGATCGCGGAAGGTCGGCAGGCGCGATCGCAAGTGAGAAAGGTGAGGAAACTCTCACTTAACTCCGAGATACAAAGTGCGAAGCTAGGGGATCTATTCGGGCGGGTGAGAGCCGTTGGGCGGCGACAGGCGATCGAGGAAAGTGAGATCTAGGTTGCTAGGGGGCAAGGCGGCGGGTTCTTCTTTTTCCGGTGGGGAAGTGGACTCAGTTTGCGGCTCGAGACTGGGGGAGCGAGGCGGTTTGCGCCCGACGAGACGCTCGACAGTATCGCCGAGGGCGGTGGTGAGGTCGCTGCGGGTGCGATCGTGGGCGGTACGTTCGGCGGCCAGTTCTTCAGCGAGCCGATCGCGTTCTTGACAGAGGCGATCGAGACGGGCTTGGCGATCGACGAGTTCGGCCCGCAGGCGATCGTCGGGAATGTCGGCAATTTGGCTTTCGGCGGCCGATCGCGCTTCTTCTTCTACTGGGGGCGCAGTTTTTAGGGCGGCGATCTGGGCTTCTAAGGCCGCGATCGTCTCTTTGGCGCGATCGGCCTCGCTGCGGCGCTGTTGGGCCTCAGTATTGTATAAATGTCGCCAGTGGGTGGCTTTGGTTTGCTCGGCTTCGCGATCGCGCTGCGCCTGTTGTAGCTGCGATCGCAAGGCTTCAATTTCGTCTAACCACTGTTTGTACTGCGGTTCCATAGGTCGATCGCTATCGAGACGAACGCTTGTGGCGGGGGGCTAAGTCGGGGAGAGCCGTCGAGGAGGGACTGGGGGGCAAGTAATAGTCGGAAACGGTTTCGACCGCGCGATCGCTCCTTTTTCGCGATAGCCAGGTACGATAGGTGGCAGCCGCCGCCACGACAACGACCCCAAACACCAGCAGGGAGGCGCTCCCTTCTAAACCGCCAATGGCAATATCTGCGGCTCCAGCAATGGCGATCGTGCCGGAAATGGGTTCTTTGCGGTAGACGAGTTTGACAATGCGATGCCACGCAGCATTCATAAAACTTCCGATGGATTGCTCTATGTCTATTCTACAGCTTTATCGGGGTTCTGGCGATCCTCTGGGAAATTGGGAATGGGTCATTGGTAATTGGTAGAGTGTAGGTTGGGTTGAAGATCGTTCCTCTGCCCAACCTACAAGTTTTTCTCACACCTGCAATTGCACCGTCGCGATCGCTCTTTTTGCCTACCGCTCTGCATCATCGAGCCAGCGCACTAGATCCGCTTCGCTCTCGAAATTGAGTAAACTCACCCCTAAGTCCTCCACGCGGTCGATCGGCAAACGGCGCACTCGTTCGACTAGGGTTTCATCTACCGATCCCAAACGGCTTTCAAGCAAGCGCAAAACAAAAGATGTCTCGCGTTCGATACCAAGTTCCCGCTCTTTTTGTTGAGCCATACGTTCTACGCTGGTTACATAACGCATTCGTTTTTCCTCCTCAATGCCCCTTCGGGGA
This sequence comes from uncultured cyanobacterium, assembly GCA_937121005.1. Taxonomy (GTDB): domain Bacteria; phylum Cyanobacteriota; class Cyanobacteriia; order Cyanobacteriales; family Geitlerinemataceae; genus CAKZKB01. The sequence goes on from CAKZKB010000101.1 coordinate 2,809, forward strand.
ATTAAAAATTAAAAATGCAAAATTAAAAATTAGAGAGCGCCCGACGACTTTTTCTTAGAGACGATCGCCCTGATGATGCGAGTCATCCTTACGTTATTGTAACCGATCGCGTTTGAGCGTGCGGGGAGTTGACAAGTTGAACATCGTTAGTCAACAGTAATGCTTGTAAACTACGGGCCGTCGCGACAACGATCGCGTCGGGAAGTTTGAAGCGGTGCTGTCGTCGTAAGGAAATCGCGGAAGTTTTAACAGTGTCGTTGAGGTTGACAATTTGAACGCGATCGAGAAATCCTCGAATGTGACGTTCTTCGGTTTCGCTGATATTTGGGTAAGATAGTAACTCCATTTCTGTAACTACAGAAACAAAATACTGACCGGCCGGAAGAGATTCAGCGAGACGACCGCCAAGATAGTATAAAACGATGTTGGTATCGAGAACAAATCGATTTGCTGCTTCTACCATCGATCGCGTTCCTGGCGTTGGTAGTCGAGGGGATCGATAGTGAGCCGGATCGTGCCTGCATACGTCTCAATACTTGTGCGATCGTCCGGTTCCCGTTGTAAAATTGCCTCGATTTTTTGCCAGTCGTCGTAGTCAATGATGACCGCAACTGGGCGCATGGCTTCATCGGTGACAATCTGTTTTTTGATGTGTAACATACTTACGGTTACTTTAACGGGATAGCAGGTAATTTCTTCAGGGTTTTGTTAGCAGGATCGATGAGGATACCGACAGATTCGAGGGCTGTGACTCCCAGAATGGGATCGGAGGGGCGATCGCCAAAAATAACCCGACCGGCTGTAATTTCGCCCATAAACTCAATTCTCGCGATTCCATAGTCGAATTCTTTGACTGTTCCATCAGCGAGTTCGTAGGACATTTTTCCCAAGCGATCGATGCCAATTTTTTCTAGTTCGCTAGTAGGAACGAGAGAATCGGTTGCACCTGTATCGACGAGAAAAGGAGCTTCGTAAATATCGTCTGGGTTGTCCAAACTGCGAATGGTAACGGTCACTTGTGTTATTCCCATCAGTTGAACGCGATCTGAAGAATTAAAAATTAAAAATGCAAAATTAAAAATTAAGGAGCGCCCGACGATCTTTTCTTCGAGACGATCGCCCCCAGGATCCGAGTCATCTCTTCTGTTTCCGATTGTAACCCAAGCAGGCGCGTTTCGGGAAGAACTTCGGTGGCGACGAGCAATTTCAGCCAGTAGCGAGTCTCCCGTGCTTCCTTGAGGGCGATGCTCATCTTGCTGACAAAATCTGCTGTACTCTGAGCCGCTTGTGCTTCTTCAACATTAGCACCGATGCTCGTCCCAGAGCGCACTAACTGGTGAGAAAGTGTTCTGGCAACTCCAGGATAGCGATCCAAGTGTTGGCACAACTTGACGATTCGGATGGCTAGCTGTAAAGTTCGCTCGCAGATGTCCTTTTCCATAACACTTATCAAAAACACCAATTTGATTATATCCTGAAAACCCTTTTTAATTTTTAATTTTTAATTGGGAGCGTAGCGACTTGCCGGGGGGCAACAAACACGAAAACCGTAGTTGTTGATGATGTTGTCCCGATCGCCCGGATTGTTCCTGTTGCGGTTGGCACAGCGACAGTTCCTAGGATTGTTGTTCCACGAACCGCCGCGCAGGAGCCGGAGTTGCCTGCCCCGTCTTCACCGTCTCGGCAAACCGAGAGCGGCGAATATCTTTTGCTGCAAGCGCCAAGTGTTGCCGCGATTGAGGTGCGCGACCCAGCTTTGCAGGCAGTTCTCAAAATAATCGAGATCGATCTTTCCGGTATCGTAATCCATTTTATGACAGCGCAGGCGACGGCGACCGCGACGGAGATTTTCGTTGCGAACCCGAAGCCGATCGCCGAGCACCCGAAAGCCGAGAAAACTGGCTCCGTGACGGGTTTCAAAAATCTGGGTTTTGACCGGATGCAGTTTTAGCCGTAGGGTGGCCAGATAGGCCTCCATCTGGCAGCGAGCCGCTTCTAGAAACGGACGATCGTCGGAAAACAGGGCAAAATCATCGACGTAGCGGACGTAGTAGCGACTGCCAAATCGCTCGCCCACGAAGCGATCGAAGCCGCTCAGGTAGACGTTAGCGAAAAACTGACTGGTCAGGTTGCCGATGGGCAAACCCCGCGATCGCTGGTAGGGAGCAAACAAATCGTCGCCGGGAAAGTAATCGACGACTGGTTCTTGAGGGTTGCTATTGTCGATAATCGCATCGACAAGCCAGAGGGTATGGCGACATTTGAGTTTGCGGCGGACGAGGGATTTGAGGATTTCGCGATCGATACTGGGAAAGTATTTTTTGATGTCGCACTGGAGAACGAAGCGATGGCTGCGTACTAAATTAACGAAGCGATCGAGGGCGCGATGAGTTCCGTAACCAATGCGATTGGCAAAACAGTTGTCGGTAAACGTGCGCTCGAAAATGGGTACGATAACGTTACAAAGGGCGTGGTGAACCACTCGGTCTCGATACGGTGCAGCCGAAATTTGTCGTCGTTTCGGCTCCATCACGTAGAACGTGCGATAGGCTCCCGGACGATAGGTTTTATCTTGAAGTTGCTGTTGGAGTTGGATGAGGTTGCCCTCTAAATCGTAGTTGAATGCCAGAATGTTATCTCGGTAGCGCTTGCCTTTCTCTGCCTTTCTCGCCGCCAAAAACAGATTCTCGAAGGCGATAATTTGCGGCCATAGATTTCCGTAACGCTTCATGCTCGCTCCATGGCTTCTGGTTGACTAGAAACGCTTTTGCGTTGTTGTTGCTTCAGCCATCCCCCCAAATGGCTACCGATATCGTGCATTTTCTCGCTCGCGTATTCATAGCGGCGCACCGAAATTAGTTAAAAATCTAGCAGCAGGCGCGTTTGATAGCGCAACAGATCCAGTTCGCTGTTGAGGGACTCGAGTAGGGGCAACTTGTCGCGGGCAAACCGAGCCCGAATCAAACGCTCGAGCAGATTGTACAGGTTCGAGACAATCCGGTTCCCGAGTAAAAACTTGTGGTCGCGAGGCAGTTTATTTAAAATAGGGACGTACCACTTGACAAAATCGTAAGTTTTTTGGATAATAGGTAAGTCTTCCATAAGAAGTCAGTTGGATGGGATCTCTCCATCATTAAACCACAAAAAATAAAAAAAGTGCGCGAAGCGCACGGGGAAAAAGAGAAAAGAGTACAAGAATCAAAGAGCAAAGAGCAAGAGGGGAAAAGGGTAGAGGGCTAAAGAGTCCGCGCGAGGGGGCAACAAACACGAAAACCGTAGACGACGATGATGCCGTCCCGATCGCCCGGATCGCCCCTGCTGCGGAAGGCACAGCGACAGACCCCAGGAAAGTTGCTCCACGAACCGGCGCGCAGGAGCTTTTTAGTTTTTGTACGATTTTCATCTCCTCCTCCATTTTCTGTACAATTATCTAGCCAACCACCGCCATCGTCTGGCGCACCTTCATAATTATTGTGCCAATCGTCTGCACACCACTCCCAGAGGTTGCCGTGCATATCGTAGAGTCCAAAAGGATTAGCGGGAAAACTGCCTACAGGCGTTGTTTCTTGTCGCCATTCACTTTTTGCCCCGTTAGCATAAGTAACACTGCTATCATAGTTGGCTAAATCGCCAGTAATTGTCTCTCCAAAATGAAACGGTGTTGTGGTTCCGGCGCGACAGGCATATTCCCATTCTGCTTCGGAGGGGAGGCGGTATTCTCGCCCCGTTGCTTGGGAAAGTCGCTGACAGAACTCCACTGCATCATACCATGAAACTCGTTCTACGGGCCGATCGTCTCCTTTGAATCTAGAAGGATCGGGGTCAAGATCGCGATCGATCTTTGGCAACTGTGCCACCGCTCGCCATTGCGCTTGCGTCACCTGATATTTTCCCATGAAAAACGGCGGTACGGTGACTTCATGTTGGGGACTTTCGGAACTTAACCGTTCCGGTTCGTCTTCTGGCGACCCCATCACAAACGTACCGCCGGGAATGGATACCATTTCCAACTCGATACCATTGGCGATATCCTCGATAAACTGCCATGCTTGACCTCGATCGCGTTCAATGGTGACATTTTTTCTCCGGTTGAGGGTGACGGTAGCCGTTTCAAATTCAAAGGGTTGGAGGTCGTATAGGAGATCGCTGAGTACCAAGACTGGAGCAAACTCGTACTCGCTGAGAATATCGGTATAGCTTTCTGCCAAGGCTGCCAACCGAACGAGATCGTCTCCATCCCTACTATTCAACGCTGCTTGTACCGCCTTGCGAATGGTTTCGACAGCTTCACTGGGACGCAAATAAGCCAGCGCCGTCCATTGGGGTTTGGCTCCTAGGCGATCGCGCCATCGATCGTCCTTCTCGACACCAATGCGATGGCAAATATACGCTTCCATAAAATCAGCCATCGCCATCACCCGTTGCTTCCCAAAGCGATCGCGCAACCGTTCTAACAGCAAACAGCGCACTCTCCCATCCATTTCGTAGAGTTCGGCTCCAGTGGGATCGCACAGCGACGACAGCAACAAGTCGGGAACAGCGAACCAATGGCAATTAGGGACAAAGTTCTCACGAATGCAGTATGCCAGTTCGGGAGTCAGGGATAGGGGAAATGCAGCATGACACGCCAAGTCTAGCACCTCCGAGCCGTAGCGCTTCTCGAAGGCGGCGATGCGGCGGCGAGCTTCTTGGGTTCTTAAGTCGGTGGCGATCGCGTTCATGGTCGCTGCGCTCCAATTCAAAATTCAATTGGTCAGCATCCCCTCGTTCCCTGGCTCTGCGGTGGGAATGCTATTTTAGAGGCTCTGCCTCCAGAATACACGAGGCAGAGCCTCCCAGTGTGCGTAGCGCCCCAGAGGAACGCTACGAGGGGGAAAAAGGGGGAAACGTAAGCATTCAGGTTAGAGTCAGAAACCCGGTTTCTTGCCGATCTCCAGATAAAATTCGAGTTTATCCTTTGAGAAACCGGGTTTCTACGCGGGGGAAACGTCAGCATTCAGGTGTCATTCAAAATGGATGCA